>JAZFWG010000024.1:0-4169 GCA_036448135.1 Alphaproteobacteria bacterium | reverse complement strand
CGGTCTTGCGCAACCAGGAAACGTCCTGGCGCCACCAGTGGGGCGGAATTGAGGACGCGGACAAAGCCACCGAGGTGACCTCATGAGTATCCATTTCGTCGAGCGACATTTGGGTTGTCCAACCTTTGGTCGGGCCGCCGCCGAGAACGTCCTTGAGGTCCGGTGGATAGAAATGATGATGAACGTCGATCCTGTGGCCGGCCATGTCTCCCCCTATTTAACTTGTTGTTTGAACGCTTTTCAGACGACCATTCTCGCGATACCGGCCGGGCTTGTCCACCGGGCGCCGTAGTTTATCGCTGCACGCTAGCTAGTTGCCGGGCTTAGACACAAAATCCGTCTGGCACGGGAATCGACGGGTTGTCCGCCAGCGTCCGCGCCCAGGCGGCCCGCGCCACTTCGTTGGCCTCGGTGATCACATGGTCTTCATCAAGGGTCAGGACCTTGCCGTCCCGCATGATCCAGTTGCCATCGACCATGACGTTGCGGATGTCTCCGGCCTGGCCGCTATGAACCACCGAGGCGTTGATGCGCAGCCCGGGGGCGTGATGGGCGCCGGAAACATCCATCATGACGAGATCGGCGAGCCCGCCCTCACGCAAGGTTCCGCCGTCGGGAAAGCCGAGTGCACGGTAGCCGTTGGCGGTCGCCCAGCGGAACACTTGGTGCGGCATGACGCTGTTACCATCGCCGCGCCGGGACCGCTCGAGAAGCAGCGCCATGCGCATCACCTCGAACATGTCCTCGGTGAACTCGTCGGAGCCAAGAACGATCTCACAGCCCGCGTGCTCTAAGGCGGCAATGTCCGCAAGGCAGCCGCCGCGCGCGGACGCCACGGGGGTGAAGCACACGGTAGCCCGGGCGGTGCCGAGCGCGGCCTCTTCCTTTGGCGTCATGCACCGGCAATGGGCGGCGACAAGGCGATCGCTGAGGAACCCGGTATCCCTCAGATACAGGGTCGGCGGCACGCCACGGGTCATCTTCACGGCATCGACCTCGCCCCAGTACTGGTTCAGATGGATGGTGGCGAGACAGCCGAGCCGCTCTTGCAGGGCCCGCACATCGCCCAGAAATTCCGGGCTCGCCATGTCCGGCGCGTGGACGGCGGCGGCGACCTTGATCCGTCCTCCCATGGCGCCGTTCCAATTGTCAAACAGCGCTTGCATGGCCTGCAGTGCGCCCTCGCCGCGCTCGAGATCGCGCGCGAACGCCACCGCCTCGCCGACACGCACACCGCGCGCCCGATCGGTGCCCTGTTCGGCGAGCACCAACCGCAGTCCGGTTTCGGCCAGCACCGCTGCGTAGTCCTCGATCGCGCCGGCGATGTCCATCAATACCGTCGTGCCACCGCGAATCGCCTCGAGCGCGCCAAGGCGCACCATGGATCGTCGTTCGCTCGCCGCGAGGGTGGGGAAGGGCAGTTTCGCACGGCGGGAATAGGGCGGCGTGTTGGGGGCTGGCTGATCTTCGAAAACACCGCGGGCGAGCACCCGCACCAGGTGATTGTGGCAGTTGGCGAGCCCTGGCATGACCGCAAGCCCATGGCCGTCGATACGCTCACCGCCTTGATAACGGGCCAGGATGTCCTCGCTGGCGCCAATGGCGGCGATCGCGCCGCCTTCAATGGCAATGGCGGAATTTCGCCGGACCGGTTCGTCGGCGATGCCTGTCACCACGACCGTGTCATGGATTATTATCAAGCGGCACCTATGCTATCCGGGGAATTCGACCCACAGAAACCCTATCGCCAGCGCATCATCCCCACCACGATCTAAGACCGATCTGCCGATTGCGCGACATCGGGGAAAGACGTACATTCCAAGTAGTACTGAAATTTCAACACAAAAACATCAGGCAAGGGAGATTGAAATGGCATTTACCCGCTTTATTCGAATTTCCGCATTGATCAGCTTCGGCATCGCAGGCCTCGCCGCAACCGCGGGGGCAGACCCGGTTGCCGATTTCTATAAGGGCAAACGGATCAAGATCATTCAGAGCTCGGCCCCGGGCGGCGGCTACGACATGTACGCGCGGACCCTGGCGCGGCATTTGACCAAGCACATACCGGGCAAGCCGAGCATCCTGGTCCAGAACATGCCAGGTGCCGGCGGCCTCGTCGCGGCCAATTTCATATACAACGTGGCGCCCCAGGACGGCAGCGTCATTGGCGGGCTCCAACGCAACTCGCCCTTGGCCCAGATCATGGGACACTCGGGACCGAAATTCCTCTCCGAAAAGTTCCAATGGCTCGGCAGCGTCACCAACGAGGCCGGGGTCTTGGTGGTCTCGAAGTCCAGCAAGATCAAGACACTCGAGGATATCTTTAAAATCAAGGCGATCATGGGCCACAGCGGCGGTGGCACGGACTCCGAGGTTTACCCGGCGCTGTTGAACAACATCCTTGGCGCGAAGTTCCAGCTGATCGGCGGCTATCCCTCGGCCACATTGATTCAACTGGCGATAAAGCGGAGTGAGGTCGAGGGAATTTCCCAGTCCTGGTCATCCTTCAAGATCGGCATCGGCGCCAGGTATCTCAAAGAGAACATCACCGTCCTCGCCCAATTGTCCCTGAAGCCCCATCCCGAGCTCACCAAGATGGGTGTGCCCTTGATCATGGACATCGTCGACAGGAAGCACGTCCTGCCCCAGTACGCGGTCAAGGATGCCAAAACCTGGTGGCGTGTGATGCTGACATCCAAGGCCATGGGCCGGCCCTATGCGCTGGGTCCCAAGGTGCCCAAGGACCGGGTCAAGGCGATGCGCGCCGCCTTCACGGCGACCTTCACGGACCCGGCTTTTATCAAGGATGCCAATGCCCAGGGCCGCGAGGTGAGCCCGCTATCGGGTGAGGAAGTCCAACAGATGGTCGCGGATCTTGCGGCGGCGCCCAAGTCCGTCATCAAAATGGTCGAGGGCTTGGTCAAGTACAAGGGCAAGGTCCGGACTGTGAAGATCGAGTTGGCCAAGCACACCGGCAAGGTCACCGCCACCAAGCGCGGCGGCCGGCGCATCTTCATCAAGTACAAGGGCAAAGTGGTCAAGGCCAAGGTCTCGGGATCGCGCACCAAGGTCACCATCAACGGCAAGAAGACCAAGCGCAAGAACATCAAGGTCGGCATGAGGTGCACCTTTACCTATCCCGGCCCCGGCCAGGAGGCCCAGCGGGTCGATTGCAAGGGTTGACCGCCTCACTGACTGATTTTATCGGCGGGCCCCGGTGGGGCCCGCTTTTTCGTGTGCTGCGCGGCGGGCGGATCTCCAAATACGGGGAGCGAATGGTGCGTGCGCTAAACGAGCGGCCACGCAAAACGTTGGAGTTTGAAACTCCGGCAGAAAGATTTAACGCTTGTGTTGCGTCGACCGGTTGAGGCGACAACCTTTTGCGGTCATCAGAGTGGACGCTGGTCAGAGGCGCGCTTGTTGGATGAGTGCCTCGGCGGCCTTTTTTGCATGTGCGGCTGCGTATCTGTCGCCGGCAACATAGGACATGACGATAGCGCCTTCCATCAGGAGCATTAACCCATCGGCCAGTTCCTCAGGCTCAGTCGCGCCCGCGGCCACTGTCAACTCACGCAAGAATTTTAAAATCAAATTCTTGTGTTCACCTGCCACCATATGGATTGGATCATCGGGGCGCGCGAATTCGGCTGACGCGTTGATGAACATGCAACCGGAATAGTCTTTCCCGGAAAACCATTCTTCAAGAGCGTCGAACATGGCAATCAGTTGCTCTTGGGGTGTGTCTCCCAGTTCCTCCATCCGGCGAAAAAGCCAATTGCGAAACTTTTCATCGCGGAGACGAAGGACGGCAAGTATCAAATCTTCTTTGGTGCGAAAATGCTTGTACATGGACGTTTTCGACACACCCGTCTCAGTCACCAGCATGTCCATTCCGGTCGCGTGAAATCCATTCCGGAAATAAACCAGTAGGGCCTTTTGGACCAGTTCGTCTCGCTTTGTGGGTCTCATGCTATCGATCCAATCGTTACCGATCCGCAGATTGATTTTCTCCATCCCAAGGGCGTTGCCTGGGGCGTCGTCGGCGAAAGCGCCACCGAGCTTGGCACGGTCCGCAACATCGGCCGGCTATTTGCCGCCTCCAAGGCCGCCGGGCTGACCGTCGCGGTGTCGCCGCACTACTACTATCCCGCCGATCACCGTTGGAAGTT
>JAZFWG010000023.1:0-7539 GCA_036448135.1 Alphaproteobacteria bacterium | reverse complement strand
GGACAGCCACTACCTGTTCGACCGCTTCGTGAAGATGATGGGGCCACATGCCTAAGCGCACCGACATAAAGTCCATCCTGATCATCGGCGCCGGGCCCATCGTCATCGGCCAGGCCTGCGAGTTCGATTATTCCGGCGCCCAGGCGTGCAAGGCGCTCGGCGAAGAGGGCTACCGGGTCATCTTGGTCAATTCCAACCCCGCCACCATCATGACCGACACCGAGCTCGCCGACGCCACCTATATCGAGCCCATCACGCCCGAGATGCTGGCCAAGATCATCGACAAGGAACGGCCCGATGCTTTGCTGCCGACCATGGGCGGCCAGACCGCGCTCAACATGGCGCTGACGCTGGCGACCAACGGCACGCTGGCCAAATACGGGGTCGAGATGATCGGCGCCACCAAGGAGGCCATCGACAAGGCCGAGGACCGCGATCTGTTCCGCCAGGCGATGGAGCGCATCGGCCTCGAATGCCCGAAAAGCCGCCTCGCCCACGATATCGACGAGGCCCAAGTGGCCCTGGCCGAGATCGGCCTGCCCGCCATCATCCGGCCTTGCTATACGCTTGGCGGCACCGGCGGCGGCATCGCTTACAACCGCGACGAATTCGACCACATCGTCGCCTCCGGGCTCGACGCCTCGCCGACCTCCGAGGTGCTGGTGGAACGCTCGGTCCTGGGGTGGAAGGAATTCGAGATGGAGGTGGTGCGCGACCATGCCGACAACTGCATCATCATCTGTTCGATCGAGAACGTCGACCCCATGGGCATCCACACCGGCGATTCCATCACCGTGGCGCCGGCGCTGACCCTGACCGACAAGGAATATCAGCGCATGCGCAACGCCTCGATCGCCATCCTGCGCGAGATCGGCGTCGACACCGGCGGCTCCAACGTCCAGTTCGCGGTCAATCCCGCCGACGGCCGCATGGTGGTGATCGAGATGAACCCCCGGGTGTCGCGGTCCTCGGCGCTGGCGTCGAAGGCCACCGGCTTTCCCATCGCCAAGGTCGCCGCCAAGCTGGCGGTGGGCTACACCCTGGACGAGTTGATGAACGACATCACCGGCATCACGCCGGCGTCGTTCGAGCCCACCATCGATTACGTGGTGACCAAGGCGCCGCGCTTCACCTTCGAGAAGTTTCCCGGCACCGAGGCGTTGCTGACCACGTCGATGCGCTCGGTGGGTGAGGCCATGGCGATCGGCCGCAGCTGGCCTGAATCACTGCAGAAGGCGCTGCGCTCCATGGAGACCGGCCTCACCGGCCTCAACGAGGTCGAGATCCCCGGCGCCGTCATCGGCGCCGACGACGGCCAGAACCGCGACGTCATCCGCCGCGCCCTGGCGCAGCCGTCGCCGGACCGGTTGCTGGTCATCGCCCAGGCCTTCCGCTTCGGCCTCGGCATCGACGAGATCCACCGCGCCTGCAAGTACGACCCCTGGTTCTTGGGCGTCATCGAGGATCTGGTCAAGACCGAGGCCGAGATCCGCAAATCCGGCCTGCCCAAGGACCGCGGCGGGATGACGCGCCTCAAGAAGCTGGGCTTCTCCGACGCGCGCATCGCCGAGCTCACCGGCACCACCGAGGCCCGGGTCAGCCGGCGGCGCCGCCGGCTCCGGGTGCGGCCCAGCTTCAAGCGCATCGATACCTGCGCCGCCGAGTTCCCGTCCCAGACGCCTTATATGTATTCGACCTATGAAGGCGACGGCGCCAACGCCAGCGAATGCGAGGCCGCGCCCTCGGGGCGCAAGAAGGTCATCATCCTCGGCGGCGGTCCCAACCGCATCGGCCAGGGCATCGAGTTCGACTATTGCTGCGTCCATGCCGCCTATGCCCTGGCCGACGCCGGCATCGAATCGATCATGGTCAATTGCAACCCGGAGACCGTGTCGACCGACTACGACACCTCGGACCGGCTCTATTTCGAGCCCCTGACCGCCGAGGACGTGATCGAGCTGGTCCGGGTCGAACGCGCCAAGGGCAAGCTTCTCGGCATCATCGTCCAGTTCGGCGGCCAGACCCCGTTGAAGCTCGCCGCCGCGCTCGAGGCCGCCAACATCCCCATCCTCGGCACCTCGCCGGACGCCATCGACCTGGCCGAGGACCGGGCCCGGTTCCAGAAGCTGCTCAAGCGCCTCAAGCTGCGCCAGCCCGCCAACGGCACCGCCTTCACGGTGCGCGGCGCCCAGTCGATCGCCGCCAAGATCGGCTTTCCGGTGCTGGTGCGGCCTTCCTATGTGCTCGGCGGCCGCGCCATGGAGATCGTCCACGACAAGGAGTCCCTCAGCCATTACATGGCCAACGCGGTCAAATCATCGGGCAACAACCCGGTGTTGGTAGATAGCTTCCTGCAGGACGCCATCGAGGTCGATGTCGACGCCATCGCCGACGGCAACACCACCCACATCGCCGGCATCATGGAACATATCGAGGAGGCCGGCATTCATTCCGGCGACTCCGCCTGCGTCCTGCCGCCCCATTCCCTAAAGCCCGAGATCATCGCCAGGATCGGCCGCCAGACCAAGGCGCTGGCCAAGGGCTTGAAGGTGGTGGGGCTGATGAACGTCCAGTTCGCGGTCAAGGGCAACGACATCTATATCCTCGAGGTCAACCCGCGGGCGAGCCGCACCATTCCTTTCGTCGCCAAGGCCACCGGCGTCCAGGTGGCGAAGATCGGCGCCCGGGTCATGGCCGGCGAGAAGCTTGCCGACTTCGATCTCAGCGCCGAGAACTCCGGCCATGTGGCGGTCAAGGAGGCGGTATTCCCCTTCGCGCGGTTCCCCGGCGTCGACATCATCCTCGGCCCAGAGATGAAATCCACCGGTGAAGTGATGGGGATCGACCGCGATTTCGAACGCGCCTTCGCCAAATCCCAACTCGGCGGCGGCACCAAGGTTCCGCTCATGGGCAAGGTCTTCATTTCGGTCAAGGACAAGGACAAACCGGCGATGGTGGCGGCGGGCCGGCAACTCCTGGAGATGGGCTTCGACATCGTCGCCACAAGCGGCACCGCCAAGTTCCTGGCCGACGCCGGGCTTGAATGCGACGTCGTCAACAAGGTGCTCGAAGGCCGCCCCCATATCGTCGATGCCATGACCAACGGCGAGGTCCAGCTGGTGTTCAACACCACCGCAGGGGCGCAGGCCATCGCCGACAGCTTCGAGCTGCGGCGCACGGCGCTGGTGCACAAGATCCCCTACTACACCACGGTCGCAGGCGTCCGGGCCGCGGTCATGGCGATTTCCGCACTCAAGAGTGGCGGCCTTGAAGTTGCGCCGCTACAATCATATTTTAACCAAACGTAATTAATTTTTGATCATGCGGTCAGCTACTGGACGGAACCACGGCGGTGCCGCGGTGTGAAGGAAAGCTTCGTTGATCCCGTGGCCCAGCACCATGGGACAAAGTTTAGAGTCGAGGACAATGGATAGAATTCCCATGACAGAGACCAGTAACGCGCAACTGGTCGAAGAACTGAAGCGTCTCAAATCCGAGGAACGGCCCGCCATCATCCGCGCCATTGCCGAGGCGCGCGAACATGGCGATCTGTCGGAAAATGCCGAGTATCATGCGGCCCGCGACCGCCAAAGCTTCATCGAAGGCCGGGTCGCCGAGCTTGAGGACAAGCTCAGCCGCGCCGAGGTCATCGATACCAGCAAGCTCAAAGGCAAGGTGATCCGGTTCGGCGCCACCGTCACCCTGGCCGACGATGAAACCGGCGAAAAGGCCACCTACAAGATCGTCGGCACCGACGAGGCCGACATCAATTCCGGCCTGCTGTCCATCACCTCGCCCCTCGCCAAGGCACTGATTACCAAATCCACCGGCGACGAAGTCGAAGTGGCGACGCCGGGCGGCCACAAATTCTACGAAGTCACCAGGGTCTCTTATAAATAGCGCGCGGCCGGGCGATTTAGGCCGGCGTGTCGTCCTCGACCGGGACCCCGGTGAGGGATTTCGACGTGCGGATAGTCTCGAACGTGGTCACCCGGCTGACATGGGTGGTCGAGGTGATGCGCATGGTCAAGGCGTCACGATGTTCCTTGTCGCGGGCCACCATCTTGAGGAGGAAATCACCGCCACCCCTGATCATGTGGCATTCGCGGACCTCGGGCCAGTCGGCAAGGGACGCCTCGAAACCGGACAAGATATCCTGGGCCTGGCTCGAGAGCCCAACCAGGGCGAAGAACAGTTCCTTGAAGCCGAGCTCCTGGGCGTCGATCTCGGCATGGTAGCCGCCGATATAGCCCGCCCTCTCGAGGGCGCGGACGCGGCGCAGACATGGCGGCGCCGAAATGCCGGAACGGCGCGCCAATTCGACATTGGTCATGCGGCCACTGTCCTGGAGGTCACGCAGAATGCGGCGATCAATCTGGTCAAGCTTGACGCGCTGCATGGGGAAGGCTCCGAAATCGTTCAGGGGTTGGGTAATTATATTACAGTGGGTAACAAAATTACAATGTTTGCGGATAGCACCCGGAATGGCGCCGCGGATGGAACCACGGATTTTTTGGCGCCGTTGCAGGCACCGCTTGCCCCCGGCAGCGGGGATTTCTATTGTGGGGGCGTAAGCCATTCTTTTTGTGCGCCAACCGCACGCGATACATCCTGACCCCCGAACAGGCCAAACACATGAGCGAACACAGCACCAAGGTCTTGATCATCGGCTCCGGCCCGGCCGGTTTTACCGCGGCGATCTATGCCGCGCGCGCCTCGCTCGAGCCCATCATCGTCATGGGGCTGCAGCCGGGCGGGCAGATGACCATCACCACCGACGTGGAAAACTACCCCGGCTTCAGTGACACCGTACAGGGCCCCTGGCTGATGGATGAGATGCAGAAGCAGGCGGAAAAGCTCGGCGTCCCCACCATCGGCGACATCATCACCTCGGTCGACCTAAGCAAGCGGCCTTTCGTCTGCACGGGCGATTCCGGCGACAGCTATATCGGCGATACCCTGATCATCTCCACCGGCGCCGAGGCCCGTTGGCTCGGCCTCGAGAGCGAGGACCGCTTCAAGGGCTTCGGGGTTTCGGCCTGCGCCACCTGCGATGGGTTTTTCTTCCGTGGCAAGGAGGTCTGCGTGGTCGGCGGCGGCAACACCGCGGTCGAAGAGGCGCTGTTTCTGACCAACCATGCCACCAAGATCAGCTTGATCCACCGCCGCGATCAGCTGCGCGCCGAGAAGATCCTGCAAAACCGCCTGCTCGCCCATGACAAGATCGAAATGGTCTGGGACAGTGTCGTCGAAGAGGTGCTGGGCACCGACGCCCCCCCCACGGTCACCGGCGTCAAGGTCAAGAACGTCCAGACCGGCGCCTGCGATACCATCGCCGTCGACGGTGTTTTCGTCGCCATCGGCCACACCCCCAACACCGAACTGTTCAAGGGCAAGTTGGACATGGATGACGGCGGCTATCTGATCACGGCGCCCGACAGCACCGCCACCAACATCGAAGGCGTCTATGCCGCCGGTGACGTCCAGGACCGCATCTACCGACAAGCCGTGACCGCCGCCGCGACCGGCTGCATGGCGGCCATCGAGGTGGAAAAATTCCTCGCCGAGGACTAAGGGGATTAGAGCCGGGGACTAGGGTTGGGAATTAGGGGGCCGGAAACCGAACATGGACTGGGACAAACTCAGAATCTTCCACGCCGTCTCCGAAGCCGGCAGCTTCACCCATGCCGGCGAAACCCTGAATCTGAGCCAATCGGCGGTCAGCCGCCAGATCAGCACCCTCGAAGATAGCCTCGGCACCGCTTTGTTCCACCGCCACGCCCGCGGCCTGATCCTCACCGAACAGGGCGAGCATCTTTTCAAGACCGCCCAGGAGGTGTTCTCCAAGCTGGCCATGGCCGAAGCCCGGCTCACGGAAGGCGCCGATCGCCCCAGCGGGCCCTTCAAGATCACCACCACGGTGGCGTTCGGGTCGATCTGGCTGACGCCGAGGATGAAGGAGTTCACCGAGCTTTACCCCGACATCGAAATCAGCCTGGTGCTCACCGAGGGCGAGCTCGACCTCGCCATGCGCGAGGCCGACGTCGCCATCCGCATGGTGCCGCCCCATCAGCCCGACCTGATCCAGCGTCAGCTCATGACCATGCATTTTCATATCTATGCCTCGCCCGACTACATCAAGGTCCATGGCATGCCGACCACGCAGGAGGATCTCGCCGACCATATGGTCATCGTCTATGGCGAGGACGCGACGCCGCCGGTGGCCGAGGTAAACTGGCTCTACGACCTGGCGCGCGAGGATCACAACCGCACCCACGCCGTGCTCAAGGTCAACAACATCTACGGCATCTACCGGGCGGTACAGATGGGCATCGGCATCGCCGCGCTGCCCGACTACTCCATCCGCGAAACCAGCAATCTGGTGCGCATCCTGCCCAAGCTCGAGGGCCCGAGCTTCAACTGCTATCTGGCCTATCCGGAGGAATTGCGGAACTCCCAACGCATCGGCGTGTTCCGCGATTATCTGTTGCGCAAGATTTCCGAGAGCCGGTTCTGAGCGGTTGTCAGCTATGCAAAAACTGCATATCTGACCTGAAAAATTAACTATTCTGATTCCGGCGAAAATCCTTAGATTAGAAAGCATCAAAGGCGCGGCGTTAAGAGTTGCGTGCCGAGGCTGGAGCGCATTCGGCAATTATAGTTTGTGAATTTGGTTTACCGGTCCTGGCGCAAGTGGCGCCGGATCACCAACCGGTTTCGGGTGCAACACCCGGAAAAAGGGTCCGTTTTTCGGACCCTACGTCTCCCAGACGTAAAGCCTCCCTGTTAAAAACTTCGCCGGGCCCTCGGGTCCGGCGCTTTTTTTGTGCGCGGTGTGGCATCCGTGTGGCAATAGCGAGGTTCGGGCGTCTCCCTGTTTGGCGCCCCTTCACATCGCCGTCATGGATGGGCGCCCTCGCCGAACAGTTGGAACGGCGCCCAGAACAGCGGGTGGGCGTAGGAGTAGACCGTGCGGCCCTTGGCATCGACGAATCCCGGGCCGTCGATCATGCCGAGCTTGGCCCGGCGCAGCGCCTGGGAACGGCTGAGGCGTACATCGGCGGCCTGGCGTTTGAACAGATCGGTCACCAGCGACCGCGCGCTCTTCGATTCGATGGGCCAATGGGTGATGAGGAGCGACCGGGTCCCGGCATAGAGGAAGGCGCGCCCCAAACCCGAGACCGCCTCGGCGCCGGCGCCATTGGCGGCCGCGGTGTTGCACGCCGATAGCACCACCCAATCGGCGTCGAGCTTGAGGCCCAAGATCTCACCCATGGTCAACAAGCCGTCGCCCTTGACGCCGGCAACATCGGGCGCGGTCATGGCCAGGGCGGGTTGGGTGAGCCCATCGAGGGAGCCCGGTAGGAGCGCGTGGGAGGCAAAGGCGATGACCTTGTAGCGGCTGAGGTCCATGGTCTTGACCCGGTGTTCGTTCGCCCGCGGGCCGATAAATAAATCGCGGACGGGATCGGCCTTCAAGGCCCGGGCGATGCTTCGGACCTCCCGGGCGGTGTCGGGCAGCCTCTTGAGGTCGGCAAG
>JAZFWG010000022.1:0-8036 GCA_036448135.1 Alphaproteobacteria bacterium | reverse complement strand
GCCTGGACCCGGGGTCGGAATAAAGTAGCCCACCTCGGCGGGCTTCAAGGGATCGGCGATATCTACGATCCTGAGCCCGCCCCGGAACCACACCACATAAACCAGGCTGCCGGTCATGCGCTCATGGCATTGATGGGCGCCGAACCGTGCCCCATAGCCCAGATCCCCCCGCTTCCACGGGGTATCCTCTTCGGACATGGAATAGGTCGAAAGCGGTTTGGGCGCGGTCTCGTCGGACACGTCGAACACCCACATGAAGGCCGGCACCTGGCCCGTCCGCGGCCTGGGCGGTTGTTCGTCCACCACCACCGCGACATCCTTGCCGCCGAGCCGGTGCGGCATGCGCGCGAAGGTATGGCTTTTGAAAAACAGCGGGTGATAGCTGGTGTTGTAATGGCCCACCATGTGCGGCTTGGCGATATCGCTGATGTCCAGGATCACGATGCCGGCCATGGAATAGCTGACATAGAGCCGGTCGCCGAACCTGAGCGGATGGTGGCATTCATAGCGCAGATCGCCCCAATCGGGCTCCTCGCCACCGGCAATCCACTGGCCCGGCAGCCACCAGCGCGAAACTTCCTCCGGCTTCGACGGCTCCTTGAGATCGACGATCATGACGATGTAGCCGTGATAGCCCTCCATCCGGGTCGAGAGATAGGCGTAGCGCCCATCGAAATCGAAGCGGTGCACCCCATTGCCGCCGGTCTTGAAGAAGGCAAGCTCGCGGGGCTGGGCCGGGTCGGCGATGTCATAGATGCGCAGGCCGCCACCCTGGTAGCCCTCGGCCGCGGCCTGCAGGAGCGCCGGAATATCTTCGGCGCGATAGTTGTTGAGCGCCGCCGCCAACTCGGCATTGGTGGGCGGACGTCCCAATTCCGCCTCGAGGCGCTTTTTCTCGGCGGGAAGCTTGGCGCCGGCGATCATCTGGTGGCGGCGGTAGTTCTCATTGTTGATGCACATGATGTCGCCCGAAACCCGCACCTTATGGGAATGGCTTTCCGGTGGCATTTCCAGGGTCGAAATCACCTTGGGCGCCGTCGGGTCCGAGATATCGATGATCGACGTGCCATGGGGCGGGTCGATATGGCCGACGAAAGCGAGATCGCCTTGCACCGTGACCTGGCCGCCGCCGGGGATGTCCAGCCGGCCCAAGGGTTTGACATTGAAGCTGGTGACGTCGGTGACCGCTACGTCCATGATGGCTGTGCCTCCCCTCAAGTGTTCTTTACCCAGGCGAATTTAACCCCGAAACCACCAAAAAGCCGCACAAAATTCCCTGTGCCTGCGGTCCAGGGACCTGCTAACCTTCGGCAACGAAGCAACTGGGAGGACACCATGACGGAAACCTTGACCGCGCCCCGCACCTTCGACGGTCCCGGGCCCCATGCATCCGACAATGTCAAGCATCTGTGCCGCCTCGACCTCAAGGGCGCGGGCCAGATCTCGATCCAGGGCGAATACGCCTATGTCGGCTACATGTCGGGCCCCGAGGGCACCTCGATCCTCGATATCTCGGACCCCAGGAGGCCGAAGATGCTGTCGACCATCATGCTCGAAGGGCCCAAGAGCCTCCATTCCCACAAGGTTCGCCCCAATGGCGACATCATGATCGTCAATGCCGAAGCGCGGCCGGCGAAGCCCGGATTCCAGGGCGGCGGGTTCAAGATTTACGACATCACCGACAAGACCAAGCCCAAGCTGATCCACTTCGAGAAGACCTTCGGCAAGGGCGTCCACCGCTTCGATTGCGATGAGAACTTCGCCTATATTTCCACCGAAGTGGAAGGCTTCGTCGGCAATATCCTGGTGGTCTACGACATCCGCAATCCGTCGAAGCCGGAAGAGGTCGGCCGTTGGTGGATGCCGGGCCAGAATGTCGCCGCCGGCGAGGAGCCCCACCCCAAGGGCGCGGAACACCGCCTGCACCATGCGCTCAGATACAAGGACCAGTTCTATGCCGGCTGCTGGATGTCGGGCCTTGCCATCATCGACGCCAGCGACTTGTCGAACATGAAAACCCTCAGCCACCTGGAATACCACCCCCCCGCCCTGGAGCCGGGCCACACCTTCTTACGGGTGCCGTTCCAGTTGGCGGGCCGCGACATCGCCATCGCCACCGACGAAGAGCGCGGCAACCGCAAGGGCGACAAAGGCAAGCCCCACGCGCCGTTCTATGTCTACGATGTCGGCGACCCGACCAAGCCGGAATTGCTGTCGACCTATCATGTCGGCGAGGACGAATCCCCCTATAACGGCGACAAGGTCCGTTTCGGGGCCCACCAGTTCCAGGAGAAGCTGGAAAGCAGTGTCGTCTTCATCACCTGGTTCGCCGCCGGGCTGCGCATGATCGACATCGCCGATCCCTGCAATCCCAAGCAGGTGGGGTACTTCATCCCCGAACCGGCCAAGGGCCGGCGCGCGCCCAACACCAACGACGTGGCGCTGGACCACCGCGGCCTGGTCTATATCACCGACAAGACCGACTGCTTCGACGTCATCGAATTCAACGGCTGAGCGTTAGGTGCCGGCCAGTTGGCAGCTAGGTGCCGGCCAAGGCCGGCATGACTTCGCTGGCGAACAGCTCCACTGAGCGCAGGGTCTCAGGCAGCGTAAGATCGCCGAAGGCGAACTGGCCGACGAAATAGCCGGCGCCTGCCGCCGTCATCTCTGAGGTGAGGAATTCCGTCACCGTCTCCGGCGTCCCGGCGACGCCGAGGCCGATGGCGCTGAGCCCATCGAAATCCGGCGGCCGCGGATGCCGGGGCGCCGAGCCATAGAGCTTGAACAGATGGTTGAAGCTCCGGTGCCAGACGGGATAGGCCCGGCGCACCGCATCAAGCGCCGCTTCATCGCTTTCGGCGACGAAGACGAACCGGCAGAGCCCGATTCGGGGCAGCTCCGCCTCGCCATGGCTCTCGCGCCAAACCTGGCGAAAATGATCGGTTACAACCCTGGTGTCGGCGGCGGTATCCAAGCTCACGATATTGAGGGCCTTGAGCGCGGCGCGCTCGGCGCTCTCGGGCGAATGGACCCCATACCAGATCGGTGGATGGGGCTTTTGCAGGGGCTCGATCTCCATCGGGACATCTTCGAACGAGAAGAACTCGCCCTGGAAATTCAATGTCTTTTGGGTGAGCGCCTGGATGATGAGCTCCATGCCCTCGGCATAGATGCGCTGGGCGTCTTCCGGGTTCTGGCCATAAAGCCTGACCTCGATGGGCGAGGAACCCCGGCCGAAGCCGAGTTCGAGGCGGCCGCCGCTCAAGTGGTCGAGCATGCAAATTTCCTCGGCCAGGCGCAACGGATGGTGGAGCGGCAGGGCATAGACCAGGGGGCCGAAGCGCAGCCGTTCGGTGCGCTCGGCGATGGCGGCGAGGAAGACGCTGGGGGACGGCGCCATGCCCAGCGGCGTCGCGTGATGCTCGGCCACGTGATAGGCGTAAAAACCGGCACGGTCATAGGCCTCGATGACATCGAGACGGGCCTGGTAGAACGCCCGTAGCGGCAAATCACTGCGGTCAAGATGGTCGAAGACGCCGAATTCCATACGCTGGTAAGGCCCGTGACCCTGTCCGTTCAATGGTTGCGGGGATTAGGCGGGGACCGACGCCTCGGCGCCGAGATACCGGCCCATGAGCTTGAGCGCGATGGCCCAGGACTCCTTGGCCGCGTTCTCGCGGCGGCTCGCGCCGAATCCCATGAAGGCATGGCCGGCGCCGTCATAGCGGTGAAACTCGTGGTCTTTGCCCAGTTCAGTGAGCCTAGCCTCGATCTTGTCCACGTCTTCCGGCGATGGGTTCTTGTCGTCATTGCCGAAGAAGCCGCCGACCGGACAGGCGATGTTGACGAGCCGGTCGAACGGCGCCGGGCCATCGCCCAAGGCCTTGAAAGAGGAGCCGCCGTACCACACCCCGCCCCATTTCCAACGCTCCGGGTTGCTGACCAGCCCGACCCAGGTGGTGCGCCCGCCCATGCAAAGGCCCAGCAATCCGATCCGGTCGCCATCGACGTCGTAATCGGCCACCAGCCGGTCGGCGGCGGCCATGAGATCTTCCGCCAATTGCTTGTCGGTGAGGTAATCCCGGCGGTCGTCGATGCTGACCCCTTCGGGCAGCACGTGATAGTGGTTGGGCGCCAAGGCCGCATAGCCATTGGCGGCCAAATCATCGACCACCCATTCCGAGAGATCGTCGAGGCCGCCCTTATGAAATCCGACGACGATGCCGGGAAACGGTCCCGCGCCATCCGGTGACGCCGCCAGGGCATCGGTGGTGATATCGCCTATGGTCAGTTCAATCCTGTCGGCCATGCTTTCCTCCCTGGCACCATTTTAGCAACCGATGCGTTGGTCGCCGAATTATAGCCCAAATGGCGAAGAGTCTCAGCCCAATGCATCGGCAAAAAATCGCCGCCCCCCCATGGGGAGACGGCGAGGTGTGAAATCATATGGTGGCGCCGCGGTATTATGTGGTCCGCGGTCGCGCATATTCGCTGCCTTCAGCGATCAATCATGAAGCGAGCGTGATCGAAGCCAATTCGTCCAATCCACCCGCGACCGCCGTGGCGGCAAATACCTTCACCAAGGGTTTAGACATTCGATCACCTCCTTTCGGTTGTTGAGCCAGGGGCTCAAATGCGTCACCAATGCACCGTTTGTCAAGGGGGCTGTGGCTTTACACGCCCGCCGGAAACTGGTTTTGTGGCCAATCCTATACAAAAATGCGCCGATGGGGGACCCCGCCATGAAAATCATGTTCTTGAACAAAGCGCCCAAGAACGCCGCGGTCTACGACGTCGAGAAGATCGAAAATCTCCTCAATTCCTACGCCTCACCCGGCACCAAGGTCGAGGTGTGCTTCCCCGACAATTTCCCCGGCTCCAAGATCGAGGACCTCATCGGCAGCCAGAGCAAGCTCAACGGCCTCGACCACATGATGGACCTGCCGGCGCTGATCCGTAAAATCGTGTGGGCGGCGGACAATGGCTATGACGCCGTGATCCAGAGCAACACCTTCGATCCCGGCGTCGATGGCGGCCGTCTTTGCGTCTCCATCCCGGTGCTCGGCCCGTTCCGCACCACGCTGCATGCGGCTGCGGTCTTGGCCGACCGCATCGGCATCACCGTGCCGCTGGCGTCCCACGTGCCCTACACCTGGCGCCTGGCTAGGTCCTACGGCATGGCGGAGACCATCACCGACATCCGCCCGGTCGGCATCTATGGCGCGGATCTGGGTGACCGCCGCCAAGAGATCACCGACACCGCGATCGGGGTGATCAAGGGCCTGGTGAGCGACACCGGCGCCGAATGCGTGATCCCCTTGGGCGGCGCCATCATCCCCTATATCGTCGATCCCGATGATCTCGAGGCCGGCGCCGGGGTTCCCGTCCTCAACACCAAATCGGTCACCATCCGCTTCGCCGAGACCTGCGTCGGGCTCGGCATCAGCCACAGCCCGCTGACTTACCCCCGGGCCGAACTCAGTTACGAGGATTTCTCCCGCGAGGCCTAAGCGCCGCCGCGGTCAATCCTTCGCCGCGCGGCCCGATTTTCTGGCATTCGCATCCGCCATAAGCCCTTGAACTGTGGCGATCGGGGGCCTGACGAGGCATAATATTTGCCAGAGATTACTTTGCGGCTGGGTGGCATTCTTTGTAAGAGGCATGACATGGCCACGAAACTGAAATCAAAAAGCGCCCTCAAGGGCCTCGAGGACGAGTTGACGGAACTGGCCAACGCCCAGTTCAGCTCGGAAGACTATCAACGCATGCTGAATGCCACCTTCACCTTGGCGGGGGCACAGCAATTCTTCCTCCAACATTCCCTATTCAACCTCAACCGCCGGGATTGCTGGGGCTATGTCCAGGCGGCGGCGCCACTTCCGGTGAAGAAACTGGTGTGGGAGCACGAATCGGAAGAGCTCGGCGGCGTGGCCCACCGGGGCGGCGCCAACCATTACGAGCTTGCGGTCAAGCAGGGCGAATCCCTGCAACTCGCGCCCGAGGACTATTACAAAGCACAGCCCATGGACGCCACGCTGACGTGCTGCTATGCCTGGATAAACCTGGCCAACAAATCGCCCTGGCTCGAGGCTTTCGCCGCCTCGGCCGCGCTGGAATATTCCAATTCCGAAGACATCATCCGTGGCGGGGGGGTGTCACGGCGTCTCGGCGAAAAGCTGCGCGACGAGCTCGGCATCCCCATGAAGAAACAATATTCCAACGAAGAACATGTGGAAGCCGACAAGGCCCACGGCCAGATGCTGATGCAGATCGCCGAGATCTATTGCGATAGCGATGAGGCGCGGGCGCAGATTGTCTCCGGCTGCAAGAAAAGCTGGGCCATCGACCGGGTGTTCCGTGGCTTTCTCGGCGGAGTGATGGAGACATACGCCGACTGAAGCCGCCGGCGTCCATGCGGGCCCGGGGCGCGGTTGCGACCCTATGCCTCAGCCATCGTCAAGGAACCTCAGCTTGCCCGCCCACTTGCGGCGCACCTCTTCGGCATAGTCCTTGCTCACCGCGTTGACCTTGGGGAAGTCGTCCTTCCAGTGATAGGGCCGGACCGCATAGACGATCATGCGCGAAGTGGTGATGTCCCCGGCGGCGCGCTTTTCCGGCGACAGCACCGGGTCGATATGGCCGGTGTAGCAGCCGTCGATGATGTCGGTCTGGGTCTTGGGGTCCCAGCGCGTCGCCATCGCCCACATCACTTCCGCCGGGTTGGTGATGTCGATGTCGTCGTCGACCACGATGACCATGCGCGTCATGTAGGCGCCGGGGCCGCAGCCGGCGGCGACCAGGCCCGCCATCTTGGCGTGGCCGGCATGGAGTTGCTTGATCGAGACGACATCGATGAAGCGCGAGCCGCCGCCCTGCATCTTCCACACGCCCTTGACCTCGGGCACGCCGGCGGCCTCGATGGCGTCCCACTGGGCAGCAACGCGGGGGATCTTGATCTGGCGGCCGGGGTAGTTCGGCTTCACCGGCGGCTGGCCGACGATGATGGCGTCGTTTCGGTGATAGATGGTCTTGACCTGGAGCACCGGCTCGGGCCGGTCGGCGGAGGCGTAATAGCCCGGCCACTCGCCGAACGGGCCTTCGGTGCGCGAATCCTCTTCGGGCGGGGGCATATAGCCCTCGAACACCAGTTCGGCCTCGGCGGGAATGGGCAGCCCGGTTTCCTTGCCCAACACCACTTTGACCGGCCGCCCGATGCGCCCGCCGGCAACGGCATATTCGTCTTCGCCCTGGCGCGCCGCCGCCGCCGCCACCACGCCCAATATCGGCGCCTGGCCGACACTGACGGCAATGGGGCAGGCCTCGCCGCGCGCCCAGTATTTGCGCCGGATGACATCGCCGTGCTTGCCGGGTTCGATGAAGATGCCGAGGGTCTTGTCGTCCTGGATCATCACCCGGTAGGTGCCGATATTGACCCAGCCGCTATCGCGGTCCCGGATGATGACCATGCATTCGGTGCCGATGTAATGGCCGCCGTCGTCGGCGTGCCATTTGGGCGCCGGGAACTTGCGCACATCGACGGCCGCGCCCTCGATGACATTGTCCATGACCGGGCCGCTATTGACCTCCTGGGGCGGGATCGGCTCGGACTTTTCCTTGGGGCGCAAGCGGTAGGCCTTGACCGCGTCGAGGGTCAGATCGCCGACCATGAAGTGGGCGTTGCGCACGTTGGACAGGAT
Source organism: Alphaproteobacteria bacterium (assembly GCA_036448135.1). Taxonomy (GTDB): domain Bacteria; phylum Pseudomonadota; class Alphaproteobacteria; order SMXQ01; family SMXQ01; genus JAZFWG01. The sequence continues at coordinate 339 of JAZFWG010000022.1, read as the reverse complement.
GCGGAAATTCGGGTCGAAGCCGGGGATGTTGTCGAACAGCAGCACCGGCGGATAGAGGTGCTCCTGGCTCAGCTCGAAAATCGCGCCGATCTCGCCATCGACCTCGGCGCCTGAGACGGTGGTGAGCTCGCCATGGTCCCCGGCCTGGCGCAGGAATTCGCGCAGATCGGCCATCGCCGCGGTCTTGTCTGATGAGGGTTGGGCGTGGTTTTTATCCGGGGCCGGTTTGGTTTTCGGCGTGGATTTCGGCTTTTTGGTCTCGGCCATGGACGTTCCCCAGCCCGGTTGTCGTTGCCGGAAAGCTACCATTGCAAGCTGGCAAAAGCAAAAAACCCCGCC
>JAZFWG010000021.1:0-8465 GCA_036448135.1 Alphaproteobacteria bacterium | reverse complement strand
CAGATCGCAACCGGCGGCCGGTTGCGGGTAATTGCGCAGCTCTTCTAAAATCCGGCTTTTTTCGGATTCGAGAACGTCCCTGATGGCTTCGACGATGGGATTGAACGGATCCGGTTCCATGGCCGGGGTATCATACACCCTAGCACATGTTACCGCATTGACAGGGATGGTCCCTGGCCTATGCTTTGGCGGCAATATGGCGCTTTCGAAGGGATTGCGGCATGGACCGGCTTGATGCGCCCTAGCGGGAGTGAAATGTGAGTATTCGGGGTCTCCCATGCATTTGACGGAACAACAGGTGGCGGAATTCCAGCGCAGCGGGGCGCTTGTGGTCAGGGACCTGATGCCGTCCCAGGAGATGGCGAAAATCTCGGCCTGGGTCGACGAGATCCATGGCTATCCCGAGGCACCGGGCAAATACATGATGTATTTCGAAGACAGCAAGCTCACCCCGGGCAAGCGCATGCTCAACCGCATCGAGAATTTCATCCCCTATCATCAGGACCTGGCCGATCTGTTGCTGGGTGACGCCATGATTGGGCGTGTCTCCGAGTTGTTCGGCGAGCCGGCGGTGCTGTTCAAGGAGAAGGTCAATTTCAAGATGTCCGGCGGCGAGGGTTTCGAGCCCCACCAGGACGTCCAGGCGGGCTGGGAGGACTATGCCAGCCTGTTCATCACCGCCATGGTCAGCGTCGATCAGGCCACCGAGGAGAATGGCTGTCTCGAGATCGCCAAGTGGGATCACCGCCGGGAACTGGTCGGCGAGTTGTGGAAGCCCATGCATGGCGACCAGCTTGCCGGCGTCGAGTTCTTGCCCTGCCCGACCGCGCCCGGCGATTGCGTGTTCTTCGATTCCTACCTCCCCCACCGCTCGGAGCCGAACCTTTCGGCCTCCCCGCGGCGCGTCATCTATGTCACCTACAACCGGCTTTCGGAAGGCGACCACCGCGCCCAGTATTACGCCGACAAGCGCAAGAGCTACCCGCCCGATTGCGAACGCTTGCCCGACAAGGAATACGGCTACAAGGTTTGAGACCAGAGTAATGCGCCCACGGTTGAGACGGCGCGTGGCCCAATGATCGGACTCCTCAATATCCTGGCCCTGTTGACCCTCATGGCGTGGCTCTATTTGATCCTCGGCCATGGCGGGTTCTGGCGCGCCACCGAGCGCCTCGGCGACTTTGGCCCGGACCCTGCCCAATGGCCCGGGATCGTTGCCGTGGTGCCGGCGCGGAACGAAGAGGCGGTGATCGGCGATGCCGCCGCTTCGCTGCTGGCCCAGGATTATCCCGGTGCCTTGACGGTCATCATCGTCGACGACAATAGCGATGACGGTACCCGGGCGGCAGCGGTCAATGCTACCTCTGAGCACGGATCTCATGTGATCGACGCCGGTCCCTTGGTGGCAGGCTGGACCGGTAAGCTGTGGGCGCTCGCCCGTGGTGTTGAAGATGCCAAGACGCGGTGTTCGGACGCAAAATACTTCTGGTTCAGCGACGCCGATATCGCCCATGAGCCCGGAAACCTCCGCCGCCTGGTTCGAAAGGCGGAAAGTGACGATCTCGATCTGGTCTCGCTCATGGTCGGGCTTGGATGCAAATCCTTCTGGGAACGCCTCCTGATCCCCGCCTTCGTCTTCTACTTCCAGAAGCTCTACCCCTTCCCCTGGGTCAACGATCCGGCCCGGCGGACGGCGGCGGCGGCGGGGGGCTGCGTGCTGTTGCGGGCCGAGGCGCTTGAACGCATCGGCGGGCTTGGCGCCATTAGAGGCGAGCTGATCGACGATTGCGCCCTTGCCCGCGCCGTCAAGGACGGCGGCGCCATCTGGCTCGGCCATGGCGAGACCGCGCGGAGCCTCCGCGATTACCAAAGCCTCGGCGCCATCTGGTCGATGGTGGCACGCACGGCGTTTCATCAGCTCGGCTATTCGACCCCGATGTTGGCGGGATGCGTTCTCGCCATGGCGCTGGTCTATGGCGCGCCACTGGTGGTGTTCGCCCTCGCCGCCTTTGAGGGCGCATGGCTGGCCCTGATAATGGCGGGCCTGGCCTGGGGTCTGATGACGCTGGCCTATGGGCCGACGCTGAAACTCTATGGCCGGCCTTGGGGGGCGGCGTTGGCCCTTCCCGTTGCCGCGGCGTTTTATGTGCTGATGACGGTGGCTTCGGCCAATCAATATTGGCGCGGCCGTGGCGGCGCCTGGAAGTCCCGCCATCATGGCGCTGGCGGCGCCGTTGCCAAGGAGCCGTGAACCCGGCTATGAACAGACAGGCGCTGGGCCATGGACCGGCGCAAAACCAAAAACCAGGGAGAATCCCCGTGAACAAGCCCAACATCAACACCGTCCTGTTTCTTGGCCCCAGCGACGTCAAGGATGTCATCTCCATGGCCGAGGCCATCGACCTGGTGGACAAGGGCTACGCCGATGCCGCCAAGTTTCCCATCATCAACGCGCCGCGCCGCCGGGTCCATTCGCCGGAAGGCGTGCGGGTCTCCAATTTCCCGGGCGGCATCGATTCCCTCGGCGTGATCGGCTCCCTGACCCGCGCGGAATCGGTCTCCCATGACCCCAACAACCAGGTCTATCCCTACCGCGAGCATCCGGTTTATCTGCTGTGGGATTCGGAAACCGCGCATTTGAACGCGATCCTGGTGGGCGAGATCACCGACAAGCGGGTGGGATTTTCTTCCGTCATGGCACTGCGCACGGCGGCGACCACCGGGGTCGGCATCCGCTACCTGGCGCGCAAGGATTCGGAAGTTGCCGGCGTCTATGGCACCGGCGGCCAGGCCCTGCACAAGGTGCTGGCGTGTTCTTGCGAACGCAAGATCAAGACATACAAGATTTACTCGCGCGACCCCGAAAACCGCAAGGCCTTCATCGAAAAGCTCACGCCACTGGTGGATGCGGAGTTCGTGGATCTCGACGACCCCCGCGAGGTGTGCCGCGATACCGACATCGTCATCTGCGCCACCAACTCCAACGTGCCGGTGTTCGATGGCGATTGGCTAGAGCCGGGCCAGCATGTGATCACCGTGGTGGGCTCCAACAACTCCCTTGTCAAAGGCGGCTGGCTCGAATCGGGACGCCGCGAGAACGACGACAAAACCTGCGAACGGGCGTCGTTCATCGTTACCAATTGGCGTGAATCGGTGCTCCAGGACCAGCAGGCGGGGTTGGTGGATCCCATCGAGGCCGGCGTCATCACCTGGGACAAGATCATCGAACTCGGCGAAATTATCACCGGCGCCCATCCCGGACGCACCTCCGATGACGAGATCACCTACCATGCCAACAACAACGGCACCGCCGCCTCGGATCTCGCCATCGCCCAATGGGTCTATGAGGAATGCCAGAAAATGGGCCGGGGCCAGAAACTCGAGATCCCGGTGCCGGGAACCCAGTGACCGCATGAAGCCAAAATCCCCCAGGACAGAGGACCATATCCTGCTGACCCCGGGGCCGCTGACCACGTCCCCGGACACCAAAGGCGCCATGCTCCATGACTGGGGCTCGCGCGACCCCGCCTTCATTGCCATGACGCGGCGGGTCTGCGATCGCTTGCTAGAACTTGCCGGGGCCAAGGAAAGCCATGTGGTGGTGCCGATACAAGGCAGCGGCACCTTCGCCGTCGAGGCCGCGGTCGGCACCCTGGTGCCCAGGGACGGCAAGGCCCTGGTCCTGATCAACGGCGAATATGGCCGGCGCATCCAGCGCATCTTTGAAATCATCGGCCGCGCCCATGATGTCCTTGAGTGGCCCGAGGACACCCCGCCGGACAGCACCCAGATCGCGCAGAAGCTCGCAGGCGACGGCGCCATCTCACATGTCATCGCGGTCCATTGCGAGACCACCTCGGGCATCCTCAATCCCATCGAAGACATCGCCCGCACGGTGGCGGGCAAGGGGCGCCGGTTGTTGGTCGATGCCATGAGTTCCTTCGGCGCGCTTCCCTTGGATGGGGCCATGGATCCCATCGACGGGGTGATGGCGTCGGCCAACAAATGCCTCGAAGGCGTGCCCGGCATCGGCTTCGTGGTGGCCAGGCGTCGGGCGCTGGAAGCCTCGGCCGGCAATGCGCCCAGCCTCAGCCTCGATCTCCATGAACAGTGGCGCGTCATGAACCAGACCGGCCAGTGGCGCTTCACCCCGCCGACCCATGTGGTCGCCGGCCTCGACCACGCGCTCACCGAGCACGAGGCCGAGGGCGGCATCAAAGGCCGCGGCGAGCGTTACCGCGCGAACTGCCAGGCCCTGGTGGACGGCATGCGGGCGCTGGGGTTCAAAACCTACTTGGCCGACGGCCTGCAGGCGCCGATCATCGTCACCTTCCACCTGCCCGGCGACCCCAACTTCGATTTCGAGACCTTCTACGACCGGCTCAGGGATTTGGGCTTCATCATCTATCCCGGCAAGCTGGCGGCGATCCCGAGCTTCCGCATCGGCTGCATCGGCCATATCACCGCGGCCGAGATCAAGGGCGCGGTGGAGGCGGTGGCCACGGTCATCGCCGAGATGGGCGTCAAGGACTGCGCCCCGGCTTAAAGGCGTATCTCAGCCAGTCAGGAAATGCTTGAAGCGCCGGGCCACCTCCGGCGGCGAGATGGTGGGCCGGCCGAGATTGCCGATCGATCCCGGCTGAATGCGCGCATGGATCAGGTGGGGCCCGGGAGATCCCACGGCGGCGGCGAACGCGTCGGTGAAGCCTGAGAGGTTGTCCGCCAACGCCACCCTTTGGTAACCACAGGCCAGCGCCACGGCGGCGAAATCGACGCTGGCCGACACCGTGGCCTGGCCACCGGTGGAATCGTGGACGCCGTTATCCAAGATGATGTGGATCAGATTGTGCGGGCCTTGGGCGCCGATGGTCGCCAGGGTCCCCATCTTCATCAACGCCGCGCCGTCGCCGTCGAGCACCACCACCGGGCGCGCCACATTGACGGCGATGCCGAGCCCCATGCCTGCGGCGCAACCCATGGAGCCGACCTGGTAGAGATGCTGGGCCCGGTCGGCGAGGGTGAACAGCTCGCGGCCGCATTTCCCGGTCGAGGCAACCACGGCGGCGCCCTCGGGGACGTGCTCCAGGAAATTTTCCAGCACCTCGATGCGCTTGGGCCGCACCCCGCCATTGGTGAAGTCCTGGCGTGTGCCGGGCCCCGGCACGGCACACGCGGGCTCTTTTAAATCTTCTTCCGCGACGCTGCCGCCGGCCATGATGAAGGCGTAAGGCAGGCTCGATTGCTCAAGGCTGGCCTCGGCGTCGGCCAACGCGTCGTTGATGTCGGCCGCCTCGGTGGGGAAGGCGCCATGGGGGATGCGCAGTGTCGCCAAAAGATCAGCCGTGATCTCGCCCATCAGCTCGTGCTGGGGCTCATCCTTGATGCCGGGCTCGCCGCGCCAGGTGACGATCAGAAGGGTCGGAATCCGGAAGGGAAAATTTAACGAAGTCAAAGGGTTGACCATGTTGCCGAGGCCCGAATTCTGGCACATGGCGACGGTGCGCCGGCCCGCGAGCCAGGCGCCCGAGGCGATGGCGATGGCCTCGCCCTCGCTGGCGGCGCCGAGGTAATCCAGCCCCTCGTCGGTGATGACCCGGTTGATCAGCGATGTCAGGAACGAACACGGCACGCCGGTGAAGAAATCGAACCCCTTGGCCCGGGCCGGGGCCAGGAAATCATCGGCGCCGATCATAGGAAATTGCGGGCCCGGGCGAGATCGGCGGTGTTGTCGACGTCGAGCCAATGGCCGGTGACATAATGCGCCTTGGGCGCGGCGCCCGCCGCGATCAGGCGGACGAACAGCTCGGGCATGCCGGCGTCCTTGAGGCTGCCGTCGGCCTCCATGGCCTTGATGGCGCCCCGCATCTGTTCGGCGCCTGTTGCCGTCAGCTTGACCAGGCCGAGCCATTCGCCGCTGGTCTCCGCCGCCGTCAGGCCGCTTGCCATGCGGGTGAGCTCGACCGGCTCGTCATCGAGATAATCGCCGGTATAGGGCCGGGCGCAGGCCACCAGGTCGCGCACCTGGCCCTCGGCATGTTCCGAGCGTTCATGCCATAGCGCATCGACCGCAAGCACGATGTCGCCCTCGGTCTCCAGCAGGTTTTCCAGGATATAGCGCCGGAACAGGATATCGCCATAGGAGACGACGCAACTGCCCTTGAGGTGGTCGATGGCGCAAGCCAATGAGGCGACCTCGCCGGTGGCCTCATAGTCGTCATTGTCGATGGCGGTGACGGACGGAAGCGCGACCGCGTCCTTCTTGTAGCCCCGGACCACGGTGACATCGCCGATGCCGCATTCGCGGAAGGTCGACACCAGCCGGCGCAGCAAAGGCTGGCCGCGGACGTCGATCATGCATTTGGGCACGTCCTCGGTGAATTGGCCGAGCTCGGCGCCGCGGCTTGCCGCCAGCACGATGGCGCCGGTGCGGTCGCGGGTGGCGGGCAGGTAGCGCTTCTCGGCGTCGGCAAGCTCCTTGTTGCCGGCGAGGTCGAACACGTCCTTGACGCTGGAAATGCGGCCCTCGACGTTGATCACGGTTTCTTCTTCTTGGATGGCGCGGCTGACCTCACGCATCGCCTTGATCGAGCCGCGCAGATTGTGGTTGGCCCAGATCACCGTGGAAATCCGGGCCTTGCGGAACTCGTCGGTGGGCGTGGCGGCGTACATGGTGGGCACGATCACCACCGGGCAGCGGTTGTCCCATTGCTTGGCGAAGGCCAGGATCTCGGTGGCGGTCGAGGCCTTGGAATGGACCAGAAGAGCATCGGCGCCGGCGCCATGATAGGCCTCGGCACGGCGCAGCGCCTCGTCCAGGCCCCAGCCCGAGATCAAGGCCTCGATGCGGGCGACGACACAGAAATCCTCGTCGTCGCGGCTGTCCTTGCCGGCCTTGATCTTGCCGCAGAACTCGTCGATATCGGCCAGGGGCTGGGCGTCGCCGATGAAGGAGTTGGTTTTGGGGAACAGCTTGTCCTCGATGCAGACCCCGGCGATGCTGCGCTGGCATAGCTTCTTGACCAGCCGGCGCATGTTGTTGAAATTGCCGTAGCCGGTGTCGCCGTCGACCAGGATGGGGATCGAGGTGGCGTCCGACATGAATTCGAGCACTTCGAGCACCTGGGTCCAGGACGCCTCGTTGCTGTCCCGCACCCCCAGCGCCGTGGCCATGGAGAGCCCCGACGCCCAGACGCCCTTGAACCCGGCCTCTTCGACGATCTTGGCCGACAGCCCGTCATGGGCCTCCATCAGGAAGGATAGCTCCGGCGAGGTCAGCAAGTCCCGCAATTGCGCCGATTTCGACTGCTTTGCCGTGGTATCCTTGGTGGTTTCCGGTAGCGGCAGGCTCATGGCGCGGTTCCCAGCTTGAATCTTTAAACTTTTGCCCACACTAGCAGATTTGCCACCCCCCGAGAAACCGTTCTCGCCAGGGGTAGCTTGATTCCAGCTGCCTCTCGGGGCATGGTGTCGCCGCATTCGTATCAGGGAGGAATAAATGCCCACCAAGACCATCAAAGATTGCACCGTCGCCGACGCCTATCTGGAGATTCTCGCCGATCGCGGCGTCGAATACCTGTTCGCCAACGCCGGCACCGATTTCGCCCCCTTGATTGAGGCGCTCGCCAAGGCCCAGGCGCTGGGGACGCCACACCCCCAGCCCATCATCTGCCCCCATGAAAACACCGCCCAGCACATGGCCATCGGCTATTACCTGGCCACCGGGCGGCCGCAATTGACCATGATGCACGTCAATGTCGGCACCGCCAATGGCATGAACGGCCTGTTGAACGCGTCCAGGGGCAATATCCCCATGCTGTTCACCGCCGGGCGCACGCCGACCAACGAACACACCCTGCCCGGCCACCGCGACAACGTCATCCACTGGACCCAGGAAATGTTCGACCCGGGCGGCATGACCCGGGAGGCGACAAAATGGGATTACGAACTCAGGAACGCCGAACAGGTTGAGACGATTATCGACCGCATCGTGTCCATCATGATGAGTGACCCCATGGGGCCGGCTTACTTGTCCCTGCCCCGTGAGGTGCTGTCCATCCTGGTGAAGGAGTTCACCTATAGCTCGCCCGGGCACATCCAGCCCGCCAAGCCGTCGCTGCCCAACCCCGAAGACCTCGACGAGGCCGCACATATTCTCGCCAAGGCGGAAAACCCGGTGATCATCACCAACTGGGGCGGACGCAATCCGGCCGTTATGCCCGCCCTGGTCGACCTTGCCGAGCGTTTCGCCCTGCCGGTGGTGGAATTTTCCAACCGCTATGTCGCCATGCCGCACCACCATCCCATGTATGCCGGCGGCAACCCCATCCCATTCGTCAAAGCCGCCGACGCCATCCTGGTGATCGATTGCGCCGTCCCGTGGCTGCCGGCCCTGGTCAGCCATACGGACGACTGCAAGGTCATCCATATGGCGCCCGACCCGATGTATTCCATGTTCCCGGTGCGGG
>JAZFWG010000020.1:0-3523 GCA_036448135.1 Alphaproteobacteria bacterium | reverse complement strand
GGGACAAGTCCGTTACTTGATCGGCACATGGCCGTTGCGATGGGGGGACAATTACTATATGTTGTGTACTAATTTCGGTCAATCTACCAAATTGTCCGTTTTGTTCGTTCAATCTGATATGGCAATTAAATTTGGGAGGTTTTCATGGCGAGTATTCTTTCCAGCCTGCAAAACACCATCATCGCCGGTCTTGTTCTGACCGTGGTGATGGTCGTCATCATCGAAGTCGTCTTCTGATCATTGCCAGGGGGGCAAAGTTATGGAATTTTTTTCTGGAGACTGGATCGTCTTCTTTGTCCGCTGGCTTCATGTGATCAGCGGCATCATGTGGATCGGCCTGTTGTGGTATTTCAATTTCGTGCAAATACCGTCGATGCCGAAGATCCCCGACGAGCAAAAGCCTGCGATCTCTCGCGTCATCGCGCCTGAGGCGTTGTTCTGGTTCCGCTGGGCGGCGCTGTCGACCATCATCTGGGGACTGCTGCAAGCGTGGCAGCTCGGCTATATCGCCGACGCCCTGGCGCTCGGTTTTACCAACTCAAGCGCCAAGGATATGAGCATCGGCTTCGGCATGTGGTTCGGGCTGATCATGGCCGCGAATGTCTGGTTCATCATCTGGCCGAACCAGCAGAAGGCCCTCGGCCTGGTCGAGGCCACCCCGGAGGAAAAACCGGTGGCGGCACGGACGGCGATGCTGGCATCGCGGACCAACACCTTGCTGTCGATCCCGATGTCTTACTCCATGGTTGCGGTGCATCTCTACTAGACACGACGCACCGCGCACATAAAAGCGGGGTCTTCGGGCCCCGCTTTTTGTTTTCCGATAAGGCGGAGGTGGGCGCTTCTATGGCGCCTTGGACTCGGTTTTGGCACCGATGACGCCGCCGCTGATGCCGCCACGGATGTTGAGCCAGATCAGCACCGGTGACGCGATCCACACCGAGGAATAGGTCCCGATCAACACCCCCCAGATCAGGGCGAAGGCGAAGTCGGCGATGACCGCACCGCCGAAAAAGAAGATCGCGAACAGGGCCAACAGGGTGGTGAGACTGGTGAGGACGGTGCGTGAAAGGGTCTGATTGACGCTGAGGTTCAGGAGATCAGGCACATCCAGGGACTTATAGCGGCGCAGGTTTTCGCGCACCCGGTCGAACACCACCACGGTGTCGTTGATGGAATCCCCCGCGATGGTCAGGATCGCCGCCACCGTCGCCAGGTTGAATTCGAGCCCCAGGATTGAGAACATGCCGATGGTGGTGACGACATCGTGGATCAAGGCGACGATAGCGCCGATGCTGAACTGCCATTCGAAGCGGAACCACACATAGATCATGATGGCGAGCAGGGACAGCAGCACCGCATAGATACCGGATTCGACCAGTTCGCCGCCGACCTTGGGGCCGACGAACTCGACCCGGCGGTAGCTGCTGACAGTTGCACCGAGGGCACCCTTGACCACCTCGACCGCGCGCATCTGCGCTTTCTCGCCGCCGGGCTGGCGCTCAACGCGGATCAGCACATCGGAGGGCTGGCCGAATTCCTGCAGCGCCACCTCGCCGAGGCCGAGGCCCGAAAGCTGGCCGCGCATGTTCTCGATGTTGGCCACCCCCGGGGTCCGCACCTCCATGAGGATGCCGCCCTTGAAATCGATGCCGAGATTCAACCCCTTGACCACGAAGAACCCCACCGACAGCACCACCAGGACCAGGGAAACCACATAGGCGATGTTGCGCTTGCCGATGAAATCGATCTTGGTGTCCGGCGGGACCAAACGCAAAGGGAACAATTCCATGATCAATCCTTATATCGGCAGCGCCACCGGCCGGCGCCAGCGCAGCCACGTCACCACCATCAGCCGCGTCACCATGATCGCCGTGAACATGGAGGTGGCAAGACCGATGGACAGCGTGATCGCGAACCCCTTGATGGGGCCGGAACCGAACTGGTAGAGGATGATGGCGGCAAAGAAGGTGGTGAGGTTGGCGTCGATGATGGTGGTCAAGGCCCGCCGGTAGCCGGCGTCGATCGCCGAGACCGGCGAGCGCCCGCCGCGCAATTCCTCGCGGATGCGCTCGAAGATCAAGACATTGGCGTCCACCGCCATGCCGATGGTGAGCACGATGCCGGCAACACCGGGAAGGGTCAGGGAGGCCTGCAACGCCGACAATGCACCCAGGATCAGGGTCAGGTTGAAGAACAGGGCGATGTTGGCCATCACCCCGAACAGGCTGTAGGCCACCACCATGAAGATCAACACCAGGATTAAACCGATGATGCAGGCGATCTTTCCCGCCTCAATCGAATCGGCGCCGAGGTCGGGGCCGACCGTGCGTTCCTCGAGGATGGTCAAGGGCGCTGGCAGGGCACCGGCGCGCAGGAGCAGCGCCAGATCCTGGACCTCCTGGGTGGTGAAGCTGCCGGAGATAATCCCCGAACCGCCCATGATCGGCTCGCGGATCACCGGCGCACTGATGACCTTGCCGTCCAGCACGATGGCGAAGGGACGGCCGACATTGTTCTTGGTGGCGTTGCCGAATTTTCGGCCACCGGTGGTATCGAAGCGGAAGCTCACCACCGGGCGGCCGCTCTCGAAGGTGGGCTGGGAATCGACCAGGGTATCGCCGCTGACCATGATCCGCCGGCGCACCAGATATTCTTTTGCACGGCCCGTGGCAGTGACCTCCCGCGGGTCGTCGGAGGGCAAAAGCTCGGAGCCCGGCGGCGGGCGGGTCCGCCGTGCCTGCTCCGCCGTCATGGTGACATCGACGAGGCGGAAGTTCATCTTCGCGGTCTTGCCCAACAGCCGCTTGATCCGTTCGGGATCGTCGAGCCCCGGCAACTGGACGATGATGCGGTCACGGCCCTGGCGCTGGATCGAGGGTTCGCGGGTGCCGGTCTCGTCGATGCGCCGGCGCACGATCTCGATGGATTGGGCAACGGCCTGGTCTTCGCGCTCGGTCACCGACTTTTTGGTGAAGCGGATCTGGATGCGGCCATCGCCGGTTTCGATCTCGGTGCCGGCCTCGATTGTGCGCAGCAATTTCCGTGCCTGGCTCAGCTGTTCCGGATTGCGCAGACGGAAGACCACGGCATTGCCCTCGACCCCGAGACCGCGATAGCCGATCCGCGCCTTGCGCAGGGTGACGCGCACCGTATCGACAAGGGCGACGAGACGTTCGCGGGTGATGGCCTTGAGATTGACCTCGAGCAACAGGTGCGAGCCACCCTGGAGATCGAGGCCGAGATGCACCCGCTTGTGGGGCAGCCAATCGGGAACCTGTTTCGTCACTTCGGGCGCAAACAGGTTGGGCGCGGCGAAGCCGAGGCCGAGGGCGCAGATCACCACCACCATGATGATCTTGAACTTTGAAAAATAAACCATGGACGGCGAAACTCAGGAAAGTTTAGTCGTTGGCCGCTGTTTTGCGCTTGCGCCGCTTGCGCCTTGGCGACCGCCGAGATTCTTCTTCATCGCCGTTATCGCCGTTATCGCCGTCATCGTCGTCATTTTTATCGTCATCAT
>JAZFWG010000019.1:0-5134 GCA_036448135.1 Alphaproteobacteria bacterium | reverse complement strand
CACGGGCCAGCTCGGTCAGCAGGCGATCGGCTTCGTCGGCTACCATCTCAGGCCGTGGCCGACCAAAAAGTGGCATGACACCGTTGCCATCCCCGAGGCGCAAATAATGATGCTGCAATACGCTCGCGCGGGGATCGCAACCGCCACCGGGCATATGAGCGGTCTGACCACGACGATTCTCAACCGGCTGCATCACCGCGGCGAAATGGCGATCAGGGTCTATCCCGCGCATGACTTCATTCGCCAGAACATCCATGCCGACCAATACCTCAGGCGTATCGGCAACCTGGTTGACTTCGCCTTGGTCGACAAGACGCGGGGGCCGATGGTCAAGATCATCGCCACCGCGGTCGGGCCGCACTCGGGCGCGCCCAACACGGCGCTTAGCTTGTTGACGATTGAGCCCAAGATCAAACTCATCGAGGGGCTCGGCGAATCGCGTCACGGAAATGATAAGTGGAGCGCGCAGATCTGGACCGGCAAGGCCACCAAGGATCTGACAAAGGAGGAACTCAAGGACACCGATTACTATTCGATCCTTCTGGCCCGGCAACACGGTTGGAATCTGTCGGGCATCCATAATATGGGCAGCGCCGCCATCAGGCTGGCAATGAATGCCATCGAAGAAGCCGAGGCCCAGAAGGGCAAATATGTCACCGAGCGGTTCAAGCCATCCGGTCTCGATCACAATATCGACTGGCTGCCGGAACTGCTGCCGCAAGCCAAGAGGTTAAGCAGCTATCTCGGCTTCAGCATTGCGACACGAAACGTCTTCAAACAGCGCGGCTTCCGCGCCCGCGGTCTGAAGAACGTGTTGTCGTTGCAGTATGGCGAAAAAGGCGTGGCCCGGATGGCTCCGATCAAGACGCTGCTCGAGGCCGGCATCAAGATCAACATCGAAGGCAACAAGCCCGACTTCAAACGGGCGCCGATTCGTTGGCCCATGTGGTACGTCGAAAAGGCCGTGACCCAGGTCGATATGCGCGGCCGCGTCCTAGATCCCAACGAACGGATCGACCGCAAGACCGCCCTCACCCTGATCACGCGCTGGTCGGCACGTTACATCGGCGAGGAAAAGAGCATCGGTTCCATTGCGCCTGGAATGTATGCCGACATGGTGGTGATGAACGGCAATTTCCTCAAGCAACCGGAAAACAAATTGGCTCAGTTGCGGCCCTTGGCTACCCTAGTGGGTGGGGTGCCGTCATATGTCGATCCGGATTTCGCCACGGAAACCGGCCTGCGCTCACCCTTCAAGAAGCCGAAAATCCCGGCGGCAAAGGTCGAAACGGCGCTCCTGAAGGTCATGAGACGCGCCATCGTCTTCACCGGGGCCGATGGCGCCGAGATCACGGCACGGCTATCGAGCAAGCGGACCAAGGTCCTGATCGCCGGCAAGAAGGTGTCGCGCCGCTTGCTCAAGGCCGGGATGCATTGCTCGATTGAATACACGCCGGGCAAGAGGAAGGAGGCCAGCAGTATCGATTGTAAATAGCCAGAGATTTTTTCATGCCGGGTCCGGGATATCCCGGACCTCGTAACCTAACGGAGAGTGGTTACTTCTCGATCACTCCATGTACCTACGATCCCTAGGGTTAAGATGCGCCTTGTTCAAAGCGCAGACTTTCCAAGACAGGACAAATGAATGTCACAGCCATCAAACGATCTATTTCGTGTCACCCTTCTTGGCACCGGGGCGCCGCCGCCGACGATCGATCGTTTCGGGCCGAGCACGTTGGTTGAAGTCGGGCAAGAAAAATTCATCTTCGACGCCGGGCGCGGTGCGCTGCAGCGGCTGTACCAGCTTGGCTTGCCTTTCGGCGATATCACTGGGATGTTCCTGACCCATCACCATTCGGATCATGTGGTCGGCTTCACTGATCTCTGGCTGACAGGCTGGATCGGCCGACCCTGGGGCAAGCGGGTCGTGCCCCTCAAGCTGTGGGGGCCGGAAGGCACCCATCAGATGGCCGAACATCTGCCGCTTGCCTTCGCCACCGATATCCGCGTTCGCAGCCATGCCTACCCGCCCAACGGCGTGAAGCTGGAATCGACGGAGATTGAGGAAGGGGTGGTCTATGAGGCAGACGGCATCACCATCACGGCGTTTAAGGTCGATCATGGTGGCGAACAGCTCGACGCGTTCGGCTATCGCATCGATTACAACGGCCGTTCGGCCGTGTTGTCAGGAGATACCACCTTCAACGAAAATCTCATCAACCATGCGCAGGATGCCGATTTGCTGGTGCACGAGGTGACCCATGGCATGGGCGACGGCTTCGAACGCGCCAATTTGGAACGGATACGGCGCAACCACACCGTGCCGGAGGATGCCGGCCGAGTGTTTGCACGCACCAGACCAAAACTCGCTGTCTACACGCATCTCTTATTGTTCGGCGATGCGACGGCCGACGATCTCATCCCTGCGACACGCCCAACCTATGATGGCCCCTTGGTCGTCGGCGCAGACCTGATGCAGTTCGAGATCGGCGACGAAGTTGTTATCAACCAGCATTCACCGGAGCCTCAAGGAATCTGACACGTCCTCTCGGTTGGCTCTGTTTGGCCTTGGTCTCGCGGGGATAGGCTGGGTGCGGGTCTCCCCGGCCCCTGGCGATAAAGATGGCAGCGAAATTGGGGCTGGTTGCTCCGGCTTTGGGCGCTTACCTTGGCCGCACCCTTTGCTTCGGAGCCACCATGCCCGACCGAGATACCGTCCGCCAACTGGCCCTTTGGGTCCACGAACAGGACCCGGCCCGGCTTCCCCCGGCGGTCAGCCAACAGGCCAGGCTTTTGGTCTTGGACACCATCGGTTGCGCGCTCTGCGCCCTGGTGGAGGACGAGGTCCAGCAGACCATCGCCGCCGTCATGGCGCTCGGCGGCGCGGCGCACTGCACCATCATCGGCACCGAGCACAAGACCTCGGCGGTGGACGCGGTGCTCGCCAATGGCGCGGTGGCCCGCTTCCTCGACCTCAATGACTTCGTCATGGACCCGGCGGGGGACGGTTCGACCTCGGGCGGCCATCCCAGCGACGACATCGCCGTCGCCCTTTCGGTGGGGGAATGGCGCAGAAGTTCCGGTGCCGAGGTCATCATGGCCATCGTCATCGGCTATGAGATCTATTGCCGCCTAAAAGCGCTGTTGACCCCCGAAGTGCCGTGGGACAGCACCACGGTCTCCGGCGTGGTGGCCCCGGCCATGGCCGGCCGGCTGATGGGGATGGAACCCGAGCGCCTGGCCCAGGCCATCGCCTTGGGCGCCGCGCGCGCCGCCACCCCGGCGATCGTGCGAAGCGGCAATATCTCGGCCGCCAAGTTCCTCGCCAATCCCCTGATCGCCCAGTCGGGAACCCAAGCGGCGATATTGGCGGCGGGTGGGCTGACCGGGCCCTTGGAGATCTTCGACCATGAGCGCGGATTGAAACACATGTTCGAAGGCGGCGCCGGGTACGCGTCCCTGACCGCGCCGCTGAAAGACAATTGCGCCATCATGCATGCCGGCATCAAGGCCTACCCTTGCCTCGCCACCGGCCAGACCGTGGTCACCGCCGGCATCGAAATCCACGGGATTTTGCAGGGTGAGACCGACGGGATCGAGAGCATTGCGCTTACCATGGCCGACCGCTCCAACATCCGCCGCCAGCAGGCCGACATTGGGCGCACCTATCCCACCTCGCGCGAAGCGGCGGATCACAGCTTCCCCTTCCTCGCCGCGGTGGCGCTGATGGACGGGGTGCTGACGCCGCGCCAGTTCGACAATGAGCGCTGGGCCGAGGCCAAGACCAAGGCCCTGATGGCACGGGTTTCCATGGGCGTCGATGGCGGTTGGAACCAACGCGCGCCCGACGCCTATCCCGTCACCATGCGGGTCACCATGGCCGATGGCGCCCGGCACATGGCCCGTGTGCCCCATCCCCCGGGCCATGCCGCGGGCGGGCTTGAAGTGGCCGATGTCACGGCGAAGTTCGACGCC
This sequence comes from Alphaproteobacteria bacterium, assembly GCA_036448135.1. Taxonomy (GTDB): domain Bacteria; phylum Pseudomonadota; class Alphaproteobacteria; order SMXQ01; family SMXQ01; genus JAZFWG01. Next base: position 1,159 of record JAZFWG010000019.1, on the reverse strand, counting down.
ATCACCCGGGGCGTGCTCGATGATGCCCATAGCTCAGCCATCAAGGCCACGGTGCTCGGCCTAGAGGATCTATCCTCGGTGACGGAGCTAATGGATCTACTCGGCGCCGTCACCGATTCCTGAGCATGGGCTGCTTCGTCTATATCCTGGGAAGTGACGGCAAGGGCGGGTCCCGCACCTATGTGGGCTGGACCACCGATCTGGAGCGCCGCCTTGGTGAGCACAATGGCGGCACCGGTGCCCGTTCGACCCGGGGGCGAACATGGGTCCTGCTTTATGCCGAGTGCTACCAGACCCGTGCAGAGGCCATGAGCCGGGAATGGCACCTCAAGCGCGACCGCAAATTCCGCAAGGATGTCGCCACGGCCCTCTAAGCCTGGCTAGACCGTTTCCTTTTCGGTGGGCGCCACCCGTTGCGGCGTGGGCCGGTCTCAAAAATCACGCATTCGCCCGGTCTTCGGAAGACTGTCAATTTTACTTCACAACCCTGTCAGTTCTGACAGTTCCCATGGCGGTGGGACGGTGATTAGATTTCCACAAATTTGGATGGCATCTGGGGAACGCCGGTTGAACACTCGACCCGGCGCCATGACGCCGCAAACACCTAGATTGATTGGAAAAGGTTCAGTTCCATGGGCGGACAGACAATGGGCTACCAGATGCGACATGTCCTACAAATTCCTATCGCGATTGTAGGTTTGATTTTAGCAAGCTTTTCCAGTGTCCAAGCCGAAAACCAAGCGCGGATCAATGGCACAGCCGACTACGCGTTTATCAACGGCAAAATTTACACGATGGACAAGAAGCGGCCCTGGGCCGAAGCGGTTACCATTGAGGGCAACAAGATCACTTACGTGGGCGATGCGTCGGGCCTGAAATACCATATCGGGATTGGCACCGAGGTGATCGACCTTGACGGCAAGATGTTGATGCCGGGCTTTGTTGACGGGCACGTCCACGCCGCCGCCGGCGGCATGATCCTCAAGGGTGTGGATATGCAGGCCGACGACAAAGACGAGATCTTCAAACGCCTCAAGGACTATGTCACCGCAAACCCGAACCTGGACGTGATCGTCGGCTGGGGTGTGCGGTTCAACCCGTGGACCGATGGCAATCCAACCGCGGCGATGCTGGATGCGATTGAATCAAAACGTCCGGT
>JAZFWG010000018.1:0-4083 GCA_036448135.1 Alphaproteobacteria bacterium | reverse complement strand
AGGTCTTCCGGGGCGTAGCCGGCGACGCGTTTGTAGCGTTCCGAGAGTTCGTGCAGTTCGTCCTGGGTGATGAAGTCATCCAGATTGTCGAAGGGGCGGTTGCCGACCAGCTCTTCGACCTTGATGATGAGGTAATCGGGCGGCTGTGAGCGGTTGGTGAGGACGACCTTGGCGGTCGCCTCGCGTCTCGCGTCTTCATAGGCCCTGAGCGCCGCCACCGCGTCGTCCATGGAGCTAAGAAGCTGCGCCAGGGTGCGGGCATCGATCACCCCTTGGGCGGCGCCGTTGGACCCCCTGGGATACATCGGATGGGCGGCATCGCCCATCAGCGTCACCCGGCCGAAGGTCCACTGGTCCACCGGGTCCTTATCGACCATGGGATACTCCAAAATGGTTTCGGACGCCCTTAGCATGCCGGCGATATCGCACCAGTCGTAGGTCCAGTCCTGGTAGAAGGGAAAAAAGTCCTCGAGCTTGCCCGCTTTGTTCCAGTCGTTCTTCTCATGGCTGTCATCTTCAACCTCGGCGACCCAGTTCATCAGCTGGGTGCCCTTGCCGTCGATGTTATCGATGATCGGGTAGACCACCAGCTTGCCGGTCTTGATCGAGCCGATCCGCATATAGCTGTGCCCGGTCAGGATCGGCGGCCATTTCGTCACCCCGCGCCAGATGTTGATGCCGCCATAGGCGAGAGCTTCATGGGGATAGAATTGCCGGCGGATGGTTGAATTCACCCCGTCGCAGGCGATGACGATAGCCGCCTTCACCGGGGCCACGGCTTCCCCGGTGGTGGTCTTCTTCATATGCACCAGCACCTCATCACCGGACTGCTCGACCGCCAGGCAATGGTGGTCGGTGACGATGCGCTCGGCGCCGATGGTGGCGATCGCCGCCTCATAGAGCACCAGGTGGAGACGGCCCCGGTGGATGCCGATTTCGGGGTATTTGATGCCGGCGAATTTCCCCCTGGGCTCTTTATAGATGAGCTGGCCGAAGCGGTTGAAAAAGCAGCTTTCCCGGTTCTCGATCCCTTGGCTCACCAGCGCATCGTCAAGGCCGAGCTCGGTGAACTCGCGCATGGCATGGGGCAACAGCGTGATGCCGACGCCGATATCCAAGATTTCCGGCGCGGTCTCATAGACGCGGCAAGCGATCCCCCTTTTGTGCAGATGCATGGCCAGGCTAAGCCCGGCGATGCCGCCGCCGATGACCGCGATTTCCAATGGATTTTTTGCTGCCATGTTTCTGTTCACCCGCGCCCGTCAGAACAGATGGGGCCATTTGCGCGCGACCTTGTCCTTGAGCTCGGGGCTGGCCTCGGCGACCTTGGGGAACTCGTCCTTCCAATCATAGGGGCGGCAGGCATCGATGATGCCGCGGTTGTTGTGATAGGGCGGCCCGCGCAGCATGGGATCCAGCGGTGTGCTCCAGGCCCGGCGGATGAATTGCACGTCGTCGGGCGGATCGCAGCGCGTCGACATCGCCCAGACCACGTCGAACATGTTGGAGGGGTCGATATCTTCGTCCACCACCACCACCCAGCGCCCGGCGTAATTGCCGGCGTGGCAGTTGGCGGCCATCATCCCGGCCTGGATCGCATGTCCTGGGTACAACTGCTTGATGGCGATGACGTTGAACAGCCGTCCGGCGCCGGCCTCGTGGCACCACACCCCGGCGACGCCGGGCAGGCCGGCCTTGTCGATCTCGTTCCAGATCATCGCCGATTTCACGGTGGCGCGGGCGAAGGTGAAATTCTCCGGCGGCCGTGACGGGACGGCGAGGGTGAGAATGGGATCGGAGCGCCAATAGACCCGCTTGATGCGGACGATGGGCAATTCCGTCGCTTCCGACGCGTAATAGCCCATGAATTCGCCGAACGGCCCTTCGGATTTCAGCTCGTCGCCGTAGATCTCGCCTTCGAGCACGATCTCGGCGTGGGCCGGCATCGGCAGGCCGTGGATTTCGCTGGGGATGATCTCGAACGGCTGCCCGCGCTGGCCGCCGGCAAAGGCCAGCTCGTCGATGCCGTGGCCGATTTCCTGATGGGCGGCGAGGAACAGGGCCGGGTCCTGGCCGCAGCAGATCACCACCGGGCAGGGCTCGCCCTTGTCGAAATATTTCTGGCTGATGATGCGGCCATGCTTGCCCGGCGACATCCAGATCGCCGCCGTGTTGGCATCGTGGACCATGACCCGGTAGGTCGCCATATTGACCCAGCCGGTGTCGGCATCGCGCATGATCACCAGATCGTCGGTGCCGATATAGCGCCCGCCGTCGAGTTCGTGGACGAACGGCACGGGGAATTTAAGGAGATCGACATCGCCGTCGCGGTCGATGTTCTCCATCACCGGGCCGCTGTTGACGGCGAGCGGCGGCAAAAGCTCGAAATCCTCGGCCAAGCGCTTGCGGTAGGCGTGCACCAGGTCGGTCTCGTTGGTGGGCTCATCCAGGCCCAGCACCAGGGCAAGGCGTTTGTATGCGTTGGCCACGCCGGACAGGATGCGGAAGCCCTTGGGATATCCCGGGATGTTGTCGAACAGCAGCGCCGCAGACCGGCCCGGATTGCGCTGCGACACCATCTCGGACAAGGCGCCGATTTCCAGGTTCCAGTCGGCGCCATCGATGCGCTCCACCTCGCCCATGTCGGCGCAAATCTCAATCAGATCGCGCAGGTCCCGGTAGCCCTGGTTCCGCCTAGGCGGCGCTTCCGGTGGTTGCTTTGCCGCCATAGTCTCGCTCCTCGACCCATCAGGCCCCGCCACCTTGCCCCTGTCAAGCAAGGACGGGGTTGGCCCCTGGGCGGATGGGCGATGCAGGTTGCGACCAAGGGGATCATCGACTTGCCCAAATGGCGGACGGTCCGGGTTGTGGTTCGAACGGCGATGTGTTTGACTTTGCGGTCACAAAAAACATGATGAAACCAATGAATTTTGTCTCTGGGAGACCGGAAAAGGGAAACGATATCGTGAGATATTCTATCAAGATACTGGCCTTGGGCGCCGCCATTGGCGGGGCCTTGGCCCTTGCCGGGCCCGCCGACGCGGCCACCGCCACCGGCAAGGACTTCTACAACGGCAAGACGGTGAAATGGATCATCGCCACCGGCCCCGGCGGCGGCCATGACTTCTATGCCCGGCTGTTCGCCCGGCACATGCAGAAAGCCCTGCCGGGATCGACCTTCGTGAACCTCAACCGGCCCGGCGCCGGGCACCGCATCGGCGCCAATCTGCTTTATACCGCCAAGCCCAACGGGCTGACCATCGGCAACTTCTCCACCGGGCTGATCTATGCCCAGATCAACAACCTGAAGGGCATCCGCTTCGACCTCGCCAAGATGTCGTGGATCGGCAAGGGGGCGTCGGATGTCCGCATCATGCAGGTCGCCACCAATGGCGCATATAAAAGCTGGAACGACATTCTGAACTCCAAGCGCAAGGTAAAGTTTTCCTCCTCGGGGGTGGGTTCGGGGTCGTGGAACAATTCCTTCCTGGTTGCCGAGGCCTTCAAAATCCCGTACCGCATCATCGTCGGCTATCAAGGGCCGGAATTGGCCATGGGGCTGATGCGCCTTGAAACCGATGTCGCGATGGGAGGGCTGAGCTCGGGCATGACCTACGTCCGCGCCGGGCGCACCAAGATCATCCTGCGGTTCGGCCACTCCAAGCAATTCAGCGCGCTCTTGAAGGACGTGCCCGATGCCATCGCGATCGCCAAGACGAGCCATCAGAGGACACTGGGCAAGTTGCTGACCCTCTACGGCCAGCTGTCGCGCGTCATCGCGGGACCGCCGAACATGGTTCCCGACCGCTTGGCGACACTCCGTGCCGCGTTCATGGAGGCGGCGAAGAGCCCGGCCTTGATCGAAGAAGCCAAGGCTTCCCACCGCCTGATCGAGGAGGCGAACGGCGAGGAGACCACCAGGCTGGTGCTTGACATGCTCAACCAGCCGCCGGAGATCGTCGCCATGCTGACCGCCTTGACCAAGCTCAAGGTGCCGATGATCAAGAGTTCCGGCATGGTGATCAAGACCAAGCGCGGCGGCCGGCGCATTACCATCGGCTTCAAGGGCAAGGAAGTGACGGC
>JAZFWG010000017.1:0-4194 GCA_036448135.1 Alphaproteobacteria bacterium | reverse complement strand
GGGAGCAAACCGAGGGCAAGGTCGACGCCTTCTGCTGCGCCGTCGGCACCGGCGGCACCCTGGCCGGCGTCGGCATGTATTTGAAGGAGCAGAATCCCGACGTGAAGATCGGTATCGCCGATCCCATGGGGGCGGCGCTCTACAATTACTATAAATATGGCGAGCTCAAGGCAGAGGGCAGTTCGATCACTGAAGGCATCGGCCAGGGACGCATCACCAAGAATCTCGAAGGCGCGGTGATCGACGAGGCCTACCAAATCACCGACGACGAGATGCTGCCCATGATCTTCGATCTTCTGTTCCATGAAGGATTGTGCATGGGGGGATCGACCGGGATCAACATCGCCGGCGCCGTCCGCATGGCCAAGGATATGGGTCCGGGCCACACCATCGTCACCATCCTTGCCGATTACGGCACCCGTTATCAGTCCAAGATGTTCAATCCCGAATTCCTGCGTGAAAACAACCTGCCGGTGCCGAGCTGGCTGGAATGAGCGGCGCTGAGCTGGTTTCCACCGACTGGCTGGCCGCGCGGATCGGCGGCGATACGCTACGCATCGTCGATGCGTCTTGGTATCTTGCCGCGGAAAAAAGGGACCCGGCAAGCGAATACCGGGAGCGCCATATTCCCGGCGCGGTGTGGTTCGCACTCGACGCCGCATCCGATCAGGCGAGCCCCCTACCCCACATGCTGCCCAGCGCCGAGGTGTTCGCAAGCCTCATGGGTGAACTCGGCATCGGCGACGGCGATCAAGTGGTGGTCTATGACGGCGCCGGGCTGTTTTCGGCGGCGCGGCTGTGGTGGATGCTGCGTGCCTTCGGCCATGACAAGGTGGCCGTGGTCGATGGCGGATTGCCGAAATGGCTCGCGGAAGGCCGGCCTGTGGCAACAGGCGCGCCCGAGATCACCCGGCGCGACTTCCGGGCGCGGTTGAGGCCCGAGCTTGTCCGGGCCTTCGATGACGTCCACGCCAATCTTTCAAGCCACCGGGAACAAGTTCTCGATGCCCGCAGCCCTGGCCGCTTCAAGGGGCTCGAGCCCGAACCCCGCCCCGGCGTGCGCCCCGGCCACATCCCCGGAAGCCTCAACCTCCATTACGCATCCCTGCTCGATCCCGAGGATCACACGCTCTTGGCCAACGCGGAACTCGCAAGCTTGTTCGATGGCGCCGGCGTCGACCGGGCCAAGCCGGTGATCTGCAGTTGCGGCTCCGGCATCACGGCGGCGATCCTCGCCTTTGCCCTGGGGCGTCTCGGCGCCCGGGAGGTTTCGGTCTATGACGGCTCGTGGTCGGAATGGGGCGCCCGCGCAGACGCGCCGATCGAAACATAGACGCCTGGGACCGCCGGTGCCAAGATGACACGATCCGTCCGCCGCCATCACCGGCTTCGAGGCAAACCATGAAGAAGGACACCATACTGACAACGTCGGGCCGCGATCCCGAGGGCAATTTCGGCATCGTCAATCCCCCGGTCTATCATGCCTCGACCGTCACCTTCCCCACCGTCGAGGCGTTGGAGGCGGCGACCAAAGACCCCTTCAACACGGTCTATTACGGACGCCACGGCACGCCGACCGGCTTTGCCTTGGAGCGCGCGGTCGCCGAGCTTGAAGGCGGGCACCGCAGCATCGTTAGCGCTTCGGGGCTTGCGGCGGTAACCATATCGCTGTTGGCGTTCGTCGAGTCCGGCGATCATGTGCTGATGACCGACAGCGCCTACGACCCGACCCGGCGTTTCTGCAACCGCATGCTGGCGCGCTTCGGCGTCGAGACCACCTTCTACGATCCCCTGATCGGCGAGGGTATCGCGGAGTTGATCCGCGACAACACGCGGGTGGTGTTCACCGAATCGCCGGGCTCACTCACCTTCGAGGTCCAGGACATCCCCGCCATCGCCGCCGCCGCCCACCGGCGCGGCGCCGTGGTGGTGGTGGACAACAGTTGGGCGACGCCGCTTTATTTCAATGCCTTCGAACATGGCGCCGATGTCTCGGTCCAGGCCGCGACCAAATATCTGGTGGGCCATTCCGACGCCATGCTCGGCGTCATCACCACCAACGCCGAGACCTTCCAAAAGGTGCGGTTCCAGGCTGCCCTGCACGCGGCGCCGCCGGGTCCCGACGATTGCTATCTGACGCTCCGTGGCCTGCGCACGTTGAGCGTCCGCCTCGAACGCCACCAGGAGACCGGTTTAAAGCTCGCCCACTGGCTCGGCGACCGCAAGGAGGTGGCGCGGATACTCCACCCCGCGCTTGCCGGCAGCCCAGGCCATGAGATCTGGAAACGGGACTTCACCGGCGCCGCCGGGGTCTTCAGCATCATCCTCAAGGACACATCGAAGGCCGCGGTGGCGGCCATGCTCGACGGCATGGAGCTGTTCGCCATGGGCTACAGTTGGGGCGGCTTTGAAAGCCTGATCCTGCCCGCCGACCCCACCGCCATCCGCACCGCCTCACCGTGGCAGGCGGAAGGCCCGCTGATCCGCATCCATGCCGGCCTCGAGGATGCCGATGATCTGATCAATGATCTGGAACAGGGGCTCAAACGCCTAAACAATGCGTCCTGATCAAATGCCGCGGCGCCGGCTGAGCGTGGTGAGGGCGAAGATCAAAGCCGCCGCCAGCACGATCATCGGCCCCGAGGGCGCGTCCCAGACATAGGACCCACCGAGACCGAGGGCGACGGCCATGCAGCCGAACCCGATCGCGATCAACGCCATCTGTTCCGGCGTGCGCGCGAAGCCTCGGGCCGCGGCGGCGGGAATCACCAGCAGCGACGTGATCAACAGGATGCCGACGATCTTGATGGAAACGGCAATGACCAGGGCCATCAGCGCCATGAAGGCAAAGCGCAGCGCGGTGACGGGCACGCCTTCGACCTCGGCGAGCTCGGCATGGACGGTCACCGCCAGCAACCGCCGCCACAACACCGCCAACGCCGCCAGTACGGCGCCGCCGCCCGCGTAGATCCACGCGATGTCGGTGGCATCGACGGCGAGGATATCGCCGAACAGATAGGCCAGAAGATCGACCCGCGCGGCACCGGCAAAGGCGAAGGCGACGAGCCCCGCGGCCAGCGCGGTATGGGACAGGATGCCGAGCAAAGTATCGGTGGGCAGCCGGCTCCTGCGTTCCGCCGCGATCATCAGGACGGCGACGAGAAGGCCGACAGCCAGGATCAAGGGGGTGACGGCGGCGTCCAGGACCACGCCCAGTGCGACACCGAGCAGCGCCGAATGGGCCAGGGTCTCGCCGAAGAAGGCGAGCCGGCGCCAAACGATAAGGCAGCCCAGCGGGCCGGCGACGATGGCGACGCCGAACCCGGCAATCAAGGCGCGAAAAAGGAAATCATCCATCCCGGTCGCCCTTTGGCGGCTGGTCCGGTTGCTCGCCCCCGGGGGCCACCACGGCGCCGGCGACATCATGGCTGTGGTCGTGTCTGTGGCTGTAGACGGCGACGGATTCGGCGATGCGGGGGCCGAACAGGGCGATGTATTCGGGGTTGCGGCTCACCGCCTCGGGATGCCCGGCGCAACAGACGTGATGGTTGAGGCAAACCACCTGGTCGGTCGCCGCCATGACCAGATGAAGATCATGGGACACCATCAGGACCCCGCAGCGCCTTTGGTGGCGGATCAGGCTGATGAGCTCGTACAGTTCGGCCTGGCCGGCAAGATCGACGCCTTGCACCGGCTCGTCCAGCACCAGGAGATCAGGACTGCGTAACAGTGCCCGGGCCAACAGCACCCTGCGCAACTCACCGCCGGAGAGCGACTGCAATGGCAAATTGCCGGCATGGCGGGCACCGACTTCGGCCAGGTTCTGTTCGATCTCTTGGGCTCGCCGGCGGTGGTCCAATTGCAGGAAACGGTTCACCGTCAGCGGCACCACGGGATCAAGGGTGAGATGTTGCGGCATGTAGCCGATGCGAATGCCAGGGCGGAATTTGACATCGCCGGCATCGGGTTTCACCAGGCCCAGCAACACCCGGATGAGGGTGGTCTTGCCCGATCCGTTGGGCCCGATAAGGGTTACCACCTCGCCCTGGCGCACGCGGATGTCGACGTTGCTCAGCACCTGGGTGCCGGCGAAGGACACATCGATGCCGCTGGCTTCGGCCAGCACAGGGGTTTCCGAAGACGGAACGGCCTCAGACGTCATGGTCTCCCCCCTTTTGGTGCTTGCGGGTCCAA
>JAZFWG010000016.1:0-9197 GCA_036448135.1 Alphaproteobacteria bacterium | reverse complement strand
CATTGGTGCCAGTATCGTTTCTCTTGGAAGTTTGGTTATGAAGACGTTTTAGTGGCAACCATGCAACCACGGCATGACCGATGGACAGGTGAGTGACGTCAGACCGCTCAACCAGTTGTTGGCTTGCTGTGGGCCACCGATCCATCCCAAGGATTGCGGTGGCGGCGCTCCATTTCACGTGAAACAAGTTGCCAGAAAATTACGGGATATCGTCAACAGCGACGACGGCTGCACCGCCGAGGAGGCGTCAATCCCGCCGGTCGCCATGACCCAGGTCCTTTTCCGGCGCGACCAAATCACGCACCAACCGTTTCAACTCGGTAATTTCCGGAAACCGGCCCTCGGCCTTGCGCGACCAGATGACGCCGCCGCCAGCGAGACGCACCTCGAAGATACCGCCCTCGGTGCCGGGCACCAGGGCCACCCCTTGCAAATCTTCCTCGAAGGTGCTCAACAGTTCCTGGGCCATCCACGCAGCGCGGACCAGCCACCGGCACTTGGTGCAGTATTCAATTTCGATGCGGGCTTTTGAGTTGGCCATTTCGACCTCCACGTGGAAAATCGGCCCATCGGACGGGGTGTATTCTAGCCCAAGGATCGGTGTGTCACACCATGATCTACTGGACTGTTTCCGGGCAATTGCGACGACAACTTGTTCGTCACAATATACACCGGGCCCGACCCCGTTGCCCTTGGAAGGACGGCAGTATGACAACCGGGTGGTGGCCTCGGTCCCTCCGTTGGTTCCTCCCTTCGCGTTTGCGGTGGCGGTGGCCTGTGGCATCGTCGTCGCTGGCGGCAGGAGATACGCCTGTACCGGCAGAATGTACCCGTGACCTGTGCCCGTTTACGGCCCAGGAAACTTATAAAATATTGAAATATAACGGTTTCAAGAAGTTGGCTGGGGGACCCAGATTCGAACTGGAATTGCGCGGGTCAGAGCCGCGAGTTTTACCATTAAACTATCCCCCAACGGCAGACACGGCGATCCTCATCGAAGACCGCATATGCGGCCATATTTATCATAGCGCCTTATGATTGGGTACCGGTTTCACCGCAAGCGAACGGTCCGGATGATGGGGGCCACCTCTTAGGCCGGCGGCACCGATGCGCCGCAGGCGAGCCAGGGGCTGCGGTGGGCCGACTGCCAGCGCTTGGAGCGCTTGAGGCGGGCGCAGCTTAGCCCGGTGGCATTGCGCAGGTTGGCGCCCTTGAAATTGGCGCCCGAAAGGTCGGCCTTGGTGAAATTGACGCCCCGGAGGTCGGCGCCGGCAAGGTTGGTGCCCTTGAGGTCGGCGCCGGTGAGCGCGGCGCCCTTGAGATTGGCGCCGCCGAGGAAGGCGCCTTGGAGATCGGTACCGATCAGGGCGGCGCCCTTAAGGTTGGCACTGGTCAGGTTGGCGCCGGACAAATCGGCCTTGTGCAGGTTGGCGCGGCGCAAATCAGCATCCCTCAGCCCGGCGCCGATCAGGACGGCGTCCTTGAGATTGGCCCCGCTCAGGAAGGCGCCCGTGAGGTCGGCCTTGTTGAGCTTGGTTCCTGAGAGATCGGCATCGATCAGCACCGCGTCCTTGAGATTGATCTTGATCAGGTTGGAGCCGGCGAACCGTATCCCTTGCAGGTTGGCGTTGGCCAGGTTGGCTTCGGTCAACACCGAATCGCGCAGATCGGCCCCGATCAGATTGGCGCGGGGGATATTGATCTTGCTGAGGTCGCACTTGCGGCAATTGCCCGTGGTCTTGAGCATATCGACGTCTTCGGGCACGAAGGCGCCGGCGCCGGGGATGGCGGCCAGGAGCCCGAAAAGAAAAACAAAGGGCAGGGCATATTTCATCTATGGCGCTCCGGGGGCATGGCATGCGGATGGGCATGCGGATGGGATTTTTGCCCAGCCTTACAATCCCCCGGCGTGATTAAGAAATCCTTGCCATGGTCCAATGACAGAGCAGAATTGTCCAAAAACATAGCTAAAGCGCCGTTCTCCTGTTGCCTCCTGGTTTTCCTTCTGCTATCAAACCCACGCCTTGAGCAGGATTTCCCGAATAGAGCCCAATCTTGTTTTTATAATGCGTCATATGGGAAATTGCGGCTGACATGACCGTCGCAACCGACAGTTCCGGCGGCCCCACACCCACACCCGAGCCCGTCCGCCATTCCCTGCGCCATCTTGTCGCCGGCCTGCTGGTCCTGGTCGGCACCGCGGCCTATGTCACCACCCAGGTCATCGGGCTGCCCTATGCCCTGGTGGTGGTTATCGCCGGTGTCGTCGGTTCCTATATGGCGCTCAATATCGGCGCCAATGACGTCGCCAACAATATCGGTCCCGCGGTCGGCTCCGGCGCCCTGACCATGACGGCGGCGCTTGCCATCGCCGCGGTGTTCGAGACCGCCGGCGCATGGATTGCCGGCGGTGACGTGGTCGACACCATCTCCAAGGGCATCATCGATCCCACCCACATCATGGAGGCCGGCAATTTCGTCCGCCTCATGCTGGCGGCGCTTCTCGCCGCGGCGGTGTGGATCAATATCGCCACGACGGTGGGCTCACCGGTTTCCACCACCCATTCCATCGTCGGCGGCGTTCTCGGCGCCGGCATCGCCGCCGCCGGCATGGCCGCGGTCGATTGGGTCGTGATGGGCAAAATCGCCATGAGCTGGGTGGTCTCGCCGGTTCTCGGCGCCGCCATCGCCGCGGCGTTTCTCGCCTTCATCAAGGCGGCCATCGTTTTCCGCGAAGACCGTATCGCCGCCGCCCGGCGCTGGGTGCCGATTCTGGTCGGCATCATGGCCGCCGCGTTTACCAGCTATCTTCTGATGAAGGGGCTGAAGAATGTGATCAAGTTCAACGCCGCCACCATCATCGCCTTGTCGGTGGCGAGCTTCGGCCTTGTCTCAATTATGGTCTGGCCGATGGTGGCAGCCGCCGCGCGCACCATGGAGAACACCCGCGAGGATGTCAGCCGCCTGTTCACCATTCCCCTGATCTTCTCGGCGGCGATGTTGTCCTTCGCCCATGGCTCTAACGACGTCGCCAACGCCATCGGACCCCTGGCGGCGATCGTCCATGCGCTGGGCGAACAGGGCATTTCCGCCAAGGTGGTGATCCCACCCTGGGTCATGGTGGTGGGCGCCTTCGGCCTTGCCGCCGGTCTTGCCCTTTATGGCAGGAGGATGGTGCGCCGGGTCGGAACCGAGATCACCGAGATCGACCGCTTGCGCGCCTTCACCGTGGCGCTGTCGGCGTCGATCACCGTCATCCTGGCCTCGGCGTTGGCATTGCCGGTGAGTTCGACCCATATCGCCCTTGGCGCCATCTTCGGTGTCGGGTTCCTGCGCGAATATCTCGAAAACCAGGCCGACAAGATCCGTGCCATCCGCGAATTGTTCGACGACGACCGCGAACCCGAGCTGTTCGATACCGCGCGTTCGGAAATGCAGTGGCGCCGCAGCGTGGTCGAGGCTTTGTTGAAGGATGAATCAGAGGGCCGGGAATATCACGATTATGCCCATTTAACCCGGCGCGCCGAGGAGGCGCTGAGGACCTGGCAGGGCAAGAAACTGGTGCGTCGCTCCCATCTGCGCACCATCATCATGGCTTGGTTGATCACGGTGCCGGCGACGGCCATGATCGCGGCCATGATCTATCTCGCCATCAGCACAATCCGCATTCCCGGACTGCCGGGATAACCCACCTCACCCAGACCTATATCACCGCGGTCATTTCCAGCTGGATGTGAAGCCGCTTGGGGATGTCGGCGGTCAGCACCTTGCGCACCGGGCGGTTGGCCTCATCGGGAAACATCTTGATCCATTCGTGGTTGACGATGTCGCGGTGGTCCATATCGTGCAGGTAAATCATGACCCGGGCGATATTGTCGGTGGTGCCGCCGGCGGCCTCGATGGTGCGGCGCATGTTGTCGAAGGCGTTGGCGATCTGCTCTTCGAGGCCGTCCGGGTCGGACTGGGTCTCGATATCGAAGCCCGAGATCGATCCGGAAAACACCATATTGCCGATCATGATGCAGCCCGGCGCTGGATTGGAATGCTGATACATTCCCGGGAATTCGATCACTTGCCGCTTGGCCATTTCGTACTCTCCTGTTCTTTGTGTCTATCCCCATGTGGCTTGGCCCATGTGGTCTGGAATGAGGCTGGCGCTACGCGTAAAGTGCGCCATCATGGTGCCCAGGCACGGTCATGGGCTCAACCGCTGGAGCGAAATCGGTTCCGGCCACAATAAGGGAGAACGGAAATTGAGCAACGAAATCTACGACAAGGGTCTTGAGATCCGCCGCGAAGTTCTGGGCCGGGATTATGTCGATCAGGCGATCGCCGCGGCCGACGAATTCAACCAGCCGATGCAGGAACTCGTCACCGAATATTGTTGGGGCGCGGTGTGGGGGCGGGACGGCCTCGACCGCAAGACGCGAAGCATGATCAACCTCGCCATGCTGACGGCATTGAATCGGCCCCATGAGATCCGGCTTCACCTTCGCGGCGCGCTCAACAACGGGGTGAGCAAGGCCGAGATCACGGAGATATTCCTGCAGACCGCCATATATTGCGGCGTACCCGCGGCGATCGACAGTTTTCGTGTCGCCCGCGAGGTCTTCGCCGAACTTGACGAATGAGTGCCGGCACAGGTCCGAAGGTCGGTTTTGTCGGCCTCGGCCATATGGGCCGTCCCATGGCGGCACGGCTATGTGAGGGTGGATTGAACCTCTTTGTCGCCGACAAGGACCCCCGCGCCATTGCCGGTTTCACCACAGCCTTCGCCGTCCAGGTGCCTGATGGGCTCGAAGCCCTGGGCCGCGAATGCGATATGGTCATCACCATGCTGCCCGACGGCGAGGACGTGCGCGAGGTCGTGCTCGGCACGGAAGGTGGCGGCAACATTGCCTCTGGCCTCGGGCCGGGCTCCATCCTCATCGACATGAGTTCATCGGCGCCCATGGCCACGCGTGCGCTTGGCGCGCGGCTCGCCGATATGGGGATTGCCATGATCGATGCCCCAGTGTCGGGCGGTGTCGCCCGGGCGGAAGACGGAAGCTTGGCGATCATGGTTGGTGGCGACGGCGCCATCATCGAGGAGTGCCGGGCAGTGTTGGAGCTCATGGGCCGGAGTATCCTCGCCACCGGTCCCCTGGGCACGGGTCATGCCATGAAGGCGCTCAACAACTATGTGTCCGCCGCTGGCCTAGCCGCGGCATCGGAGGCCCTTTTGGTCGGCCAGCGTTTCGGCCTCGATGCGGGCGTCATGGTCGATGTGCTCAACCAATCTTCGGGCCGCAACAACTCCACCGAGAACAAGATCAACCAGTTCGTGCTCAACCGGAGCTTTGCCTCGGGGTTTTCCCTTGGGCTTATGGCCAAGGACCTTGGCGCCGCGGCCGATCTGGCGCGGGCGACGGAAAGTTTCGCGCCCTTTGCCGAGGCGTGCTCAAAGCTGTGGACAGAGGCCGAGGCGGCCCTTGGCGGCGGCGTTGATCACACCGCCCTGGTACAATATTTCGAGCAACGCACCGGCGAACAGCTTGTTCGCGCCAAGGAATAGCGCCGTCAAACCGGGACGGTCTGCCAATCGACGATCATCTCCACATCGGCGTCACTCAGCAGGTTCATCACCGGGCAGCGGGACTCCACGTTCTTGCGCAGCTTGGCGACGCGCTCTGCCGGCTCGTTGGTCTGGATACGGACCTTGAGAGTGACCGACTGGAAATGCGGCCGCACGCCTACGACGCCGCGGGATCCCCTGGCGTCGACCGTGCCCTCGCATTCGAAATCGACCCCGGCATAGTCGAACTTCATGGCCTCGGCGCAGCGGTTGATGATGACGCCTTCACACCCCAACAGCGCCGCCAGAACGGTTTCCAGGGGCGTTTGGCCGGTGTTGGAGCTGGTGGGCTCGTCGGTGACGATCTCGAAATCACGCACGGTGGAGACCGTCCGCGCGGTGGCGTCGTTATGGGCTTGGACCTTGCGGACGCCGATCAGCTTCTTGTTGGGATCGACGCTGGGTGGCAGGAGATCGGGATCACTCATGAGTAGGTTTCCATAGGTTAGACTGTGAGTTCCAGGATATCGAAGCCGTTGACGCGGTCGATCATGTAGATCAGGCCACGGTCGTCGACCTCCACATCGTTGCTTTGGGGCGTCTTGGCGCCCTTGCCCGGCTCGGGAATGAAACTGGCGACTTCCACCGGCAGCGAGGGGTTCTTGATGTCGACGACCCGGAGCCCGCCGGCGAACCAGGTGGCGTAGATTTTTGTGTCCTCGAAATGCTCCTGGAACTGATGGGCGCCGAAGCGGTCGGCCTTGCTGACCAATCGGCTCCAGGGGGAATCCATCTCGCTGACATGGAAGCTCGATAACGGATGGATGTTGCCCAGGTCGGTGACATCGAACACCCACAAGCAGGCATGGGGTTGGCCCGGGATGTAATCATGTTCCTCGTCGATCACCACCGCGACATCGCGGCCATCGACCGGGAACGGAACCTTGAGGAAGGTGTGGGACGGCTCGAGAATTGGCGGGTGGTAGTTGTATTCGCCGACCGAGGTGGGCTTGGAAATGTCGGAGATGTCGAGCACCCGAAGCCCGGCCTGCCACACCGACGCCCACAGCTTGTCGCCCTGGCGCAGCGCATGGTGGAGGCGGTTGCGGTAGCCCCGCCAGGTCGGCGTCTCGCCCCCGGCGAGATGCTGGCCCGGCATCCACCAGCGCGACACCTCTTCCGGGTGCTCCGGATTGTTCATGTCGTAGATCACCAAGATGTTGCCGATATAGCCTTCCATTTCGGTGGAGATGTAGGCGTATCGTTCATCGGCATCGAAACGGTGGGTGCCGAAACCGGCGGTCTTGTGGTGGGCCAGCTGCTTGGGATTGGTGCGGTCGGAGATGTCATAGACCTTGAAGCCGCCATCGTGATAGCCGCGCTTCTGGGCCTGATCCAGCACCGGGATGTCGCTGGCCTCGACCTTGAGCTGCTTGGCGATCTCGGCGTCGGATGCAGGGTGGCCGAGCGCCGCTTCCAGCTTGGCGCGGGTCTCGGGGATGCGGCTGCCGAGATGGAAGAAGTGGCGGTCAAACTGCTCCACATTGACGATCATGATGTCGCCGTTCACCCGCACCTTGTGAGAGTGGGAGAAGTTGTCGGCAAGTTTGATATGGGCCACGGTCTTGGGCTTCCGGGGATCCGAAATGTCGAGGATGGTGGTGCCGTGGGGCGGGTCCATATGACCGATATAGGCATAGTCGCCCTTGACGATGACCTGGCCGCCTCCGGCCATGTCGATCCGCGATAAGCGCTTGATGTTGTTGGCGACGACGCCATTGCCGCTTTGTGTCATGCTGGTCCACCCACGGTAAGCTGTCATGCAATGAATTGTTGGTCTTGCCGGCCCCGCTAAGATAGCCGAGAGCCCGGCCAAATACCAGTTCGGCTACGCGATCCGGGGCCGTGGTGGCGTTCCCACCGGCGGTGATCCATGCTAGAAGCGGCGCCTCATTGATGGAAGGAGCCAACATGGCGAATGACGGGGAAGAGCTTCGCATCCTCTCGGCCGGCGCGGTCAAGACCGGCGCCGCGGCCCGGGCCGAGGATTTCGGCCACAAGCGCGGCTTGAAGGTCGAAATCACCTTCGCCACGGCGCCCAAGCTGCGCCAGCTTATCGAATCCGGGCAAGGCGGCGCCGATGTCATCATCGCCCCGGTGGCGGCGATGGCAGCGTTCGAGAACAAGGGGCAAATTGTCGCCGGCAGCGCCCATGAGATCGGCTCGGTCAAGGCGGCGGTGGTGGTCTGGGACGGCGCTCCCATGCCCGACATCTCGAGCGCTGAGGCCTTCAAGGCCGCCGTCCTTGCCGCCGACAGCCTGGTCTACAACCAGGCCTCGAGCGGGCTTTACATCGAAAAGCTGATGGTGCGTCTCGGCATTGCCGCCGAGCTTGCAGCCAAGACCCGGCGCACGCCCACCGGCGGCGCGGTGATGGAGCTTCTCGCCGCCAACCGCAATGCCGGCGAGATCGGCTTCGGCCAGATCACCGAGATCCGGGTCTATGACGGCAAGGGCTCAAAGCTGGTGGGGCCGTTGCCAGCCGACATCGGCAATATCACCACCTACGCCGCCGGCGTGGCGGCGGTGAGTGGCCGCCAGGACTTGGCTGCCGAGCTGGTCGGCGATCTCACCAGCGATGAGGCGCGTGAGGTCTTCTTCAAGACCGGGGTGGAGTAGGGAAGGCTTAGTCGAAGCCGTAAAGCCGGGCCGGGTTCTCCACCAGGACGCGCGCCCGCATCCCCTGGTCGGGGATCCAATCTGTCAGTAGATCGCAAAGATCGCCGTCATTGGGCATGGGCTTGGTGACCATGACATGGGGCCAGTCCGAGCCCCAGATCACCTGGCCCGGCGCCGCTTCTATCAGGGTCCGGGCGAAGGGGGTGGCGTCGGGGTAGGGGAGATCGCCCGCCGAGATTCGGTAAGGCCCGGTCAGCTTGACCCAACAGCGCCCCATGGCCGCCAGGCGGAGTAGCGCCTGGAACCCGGCGGCATTGGTGTCCTGGCCGGGGCGCAAATAGCCCATATGGCCGAACACCAGATCGACCGGGAACCCGGCGAATTGTTCATCCAGGTCCGGGCACTCATCCACATGGGCGAGCAACTCCAGATGCCAGCCGAGCGGCGCGATGCGTTCCCCCAGCCGCCGGAGCTGTTCCACCGGCACCCCGGCTTCGGGATCGGCGACATCGACCACATTGACGCGGACGCCGCGGATGCCGGCTTGGTTGAGTTTGCCGAGATCGTCATCGGAAAAGGTATCGTCGATGACGGCGACGCCGCGGAAATTCTCTCCCCCCGCGGCCAGGGCCGCCATCAGGGCCGCGTTGTCGGCGCCATAGACGCTGGGTTGGACCAGGACGGCGCGGCCAACGCCCAAGGTCTCGAGCATATGGCGGTATTGCGGCAGCAACGCATCGGGCGGGGTGTAGATGCGCTCGGGCGCGTAATCAAACGCGGTGCCGGGCCCACAGATATGGGCGTGGCAGTCGCAGCTGTTGGCGGGAAGGGCAATTCGGGGCCGGCGCGGGCTCGGGTCCGGGGCTGAGCAAAGGGGGGCCGCCACGTTCCCGGTCTTACTCGCCAGCCGCGGCGGCTTTGGCCGCTTTCCTCTTGCGCCGGAGTTGCATCGCATAGGGAAGCA
>JAZFWG010000015.1:0-2567 GCA_036448135.1 Alphaproteobacteria bacterium | reverse complement strand
TTGGCCTGGGCCCAGGATCTCGACGGCACCGGGGTGACGGTGAATATTTTGCTGCCCGGCGGGCTGACCGACACCACCTTCTCGCGGCCCGGTACGGTGGAAAGACGGCGCAAAAGCGGTGGCAAGGTCTTCGATCCGGAAGACATGGTTGCGCCGGCGGCATGGCTGGCGTCAGACTTGTCGGTTGATTACACCGGCTGCCGGTTCAACGCCGCCAACTGGGATGCGAGCCTTGGCTTTGAAGACGCCGCCCGTGGCGCCTTCGAGGCCGCCGCCTTCCGTGTGCCCAAGCGCCAAGACAGGCTGAGCCGCACCTGGCAGACGCCGGAAGCGGTGGCGTGACGCCGCCGCGCGGCTATTCGACGAAACCCTCCAACAGCTCGACCGGGTCGCCATAGCGGCTCGCGGCTTCGACCACCTGGGGTTCGCGCAACGCCATCAGGAAGCCGTTGTCGATCAGGGTGGTGTTGCCCGCCGTCACCGTGGTGTCGAAGTTGACGAGGTCCATATGCAAGGGCGGCTCTTCCCAATTGGGCACGACACGGCGCAGATAGGCGCTGGGCTTGGTGTAGTTGATGCCCCAATGGAGCGCGCCGGCGGAATTGGGTCCGGCGGGATAGGCGGCAAAACGCGGCGCCTTGGGGTTGTGGCCGCAGCCGAGTTCGGTGAGCTTGCCGCCGATCAGCATGTCGCGCAGGATTTCGGCCTCGCGGGACTTGCCGTGGACCTTGACCACCTCGGTGTCCTTCCACTCGATGCCGATCTTCTCGGCAAAGGGTGCCTCGAAGGCGACGGCCCATTGCGGATAGAGGATGCCCTCCATCCGGGCGACGGCGCCGGGTTCGCGGTTGAGCGCCTCGCGGGAATAGATGTTGGGGCCGTGGGACGGCAGATAGTGGATGTAGCAGCCGGGCTGGTCCGCCGTCATCTGGCCGCGCCAACGGTTGGTGGCGAGCATGTTGTCGCGCATCCCGGCGGTGAACTTGATGGTGACGTCCGAACCCCTGGGGTCGGTGAAGCGGAGATCGAAATCGGTGCCCTCTGGGAACCGGGCGGCGTTGGCGCGGGTGATATCGCCCACCAGCTCCACCGGGAACCGGGCCTGGGGGGTGTCCAACAAATCGAGATTGCGAAAGTAGGTGATCTTGACCCAGCGCTGGCCTTTGTCGCGCCGGAGCGCCAGGAACAAGGGCGCATTGACCGCGGCGTACCAACTGGCGACGACGAAATCGGCCTCCTTGACCAGGGCCTCGGCCTCCGTGGGGCAGTCGGTCAGCTGGGTGGTCGGCGCGATGAATTCGCGCACCCGGGCGCCCCGGGACGCGGCGATGCCGGAAATCGCATCGACGACGCGGCGGTCGAGCAACGGGTCGGTCAGGAACACCACGTTGTCGGCGGGCCGGATGGCGAACACCCGGATCATGTTGTCGATGGCCTGGTAGCGGTTGCGCAGCGCCACCTGGGGAAGCGTGCCCTCGGGCGGCATCGCCGTCGCCGTCGGGGACGCCAGAATATCGTCGATGGTGGGCGGTGTCTCGGCCATGTCTCGCTCCCCTGTGATTTTCCCGATCATACCATTTGGGCGCGGGCCGCAAACGGCCAATTTGGCGCCCCAAACCCCTTGCGCGCAGGTCCGCTATGCCGGTCTAATGCGGCAGTTGGATATGGCCAAGGGCACACGAACCTTAACCCTCATCGCCGCCGCCATGGCGGTGGCGGGGCTCGCCATCGCCTGGGCCACACCGGCCGAGGCCGGCGAGGTCGCGGTCGATCTCGAGCTGGTGCTGGCGGTCGATGTCTCGGGCAGCGTCGATGAGGTCGAGGGCGAGTTGCAGCGCCAGGGCTATCTGGCGGCGCTGAGGGACCCCCGGGTGATCCGCACCATCCGTGCCGGCCCGCACCGGCGCATCGCGGTCAGCTACATGGAATGGGCCGGCGTCGATTATCAGGTCACCATCGCCAAGTGGGCACAGATCCACGACGCCAAAAGCGCCCAGGCCTTCGCCAATGTCATCGACCGGGTGCCGGTGTTCTCCGGGCCCTGGACCTCGATCAGCACCGCCATCGATCACGCCGCGGCGATGTTCGAGGGCAACGGCTATCGTGGCACCCGGCGCGTCATCGATATTTCCGGCGACGGCCCCAACAACCGGGGCCGCCCGGTGGCGGCGGCCCGCGACGAAGCCGTCGGGCGCGGCATCACCATCAACGGCCTGCCCATCATCAACGACCGGGTCAACCCCTGGGGCGGGCCGCCCTTCGCCGATCTCGACATCTATTACGAGGAGTTCGTCATCGGCGGGCCCGGCGCCTTTATCATCCGCGCCACCTCCTTCAAGACCTTCGCCGCCGCCATCCTGTCGAAGCTGATCAAGGAGATCGCCGCCGCACCAGCACCCAGCCCGCGGGATCAGGCGTTGGCGATCTGGGCGGGGCCTAGTTCCAGCACTCAACCAGCACGGTGTAGCCCTTGGCTTTCGCGGCAATGTCGGCGGTGGACATGGACTTGGTCGTGGGCGCCGTCTTGTAGTTCACGTTCGCCGCATCGATAAACGCCCGGGTGGTGC
>JAZFWG010000014.1:0-7086 GCA_036448135.1 Alphaproteobacteria bacterium | reverse complement strand
TGATCGACGGCGGCCTCAAGTTCCGCCCCATGATGCTGCCCGACCGCTTCATCGATCAAGACGCCGCCCAGGCCCAATATGACGAGGCCGGCCTCAACGCCGAACATATCGTCGAGGCCGTGCTCGGCGCCTTGGAGGCCACCAACATCAAACCATTCACCCTCGCTTAGACCGTGTCTCAGCAACCCGCAACCCAGGATATCCACGCCGCGCCCGCCGATCCCATACCGGAGCCGGCCTCGGGAATGGACTCCGATGAAGCAGCCGAGGGCCAGGTGAGATCCACGGTCATCGCCGCGGGATCCTCGTTCCTGTGGGCGATGCGGCTCATGCCCCGCGCCAAACGCGAAGCCATGTACGCGGTCTACGCCTATTGCCGCACCATCGATGACATCGCCGATGGCGAAGCTCCGGCGGCGGAAAAAATCAAGGAACTCGGTGCCTGGAAAGACGAAATCGACCGCTTGTACTCCGGCAATCCAAACCATGCCATCACCCGGGCCCTGGCCGGGCCGGTCCGCACCTACGGCCTAGCCAAGGAAGATTTTATGGCCCTTCTCGACGGTATGGAGATGGACGCCGCCAACCGCATGGTGGCGCCGAGCATGGAAGAACTCGAACTTTACTGTGCCCGGGTGGCGGGAGCGGTGGGGCTGTTGTCGGTCCGTATCTTCAGCGTGCCCGACCCCGAGGGCCGCACCCTGGCGCTGACCTTGGGCCAGGCCCTGCAGTTCACCAATCTTCTCCGCGACCTCTCCGAAGACGCGGCCTTGGGCCGGCTCTATCTTCCCCGCGTGCTCTTGGAGGCCCATGGAATTGCGGAAACAACGCCCGACGCCGTTCTCAAACACCCTGCCCTGCCCAAAGTGTGCGACGACATTGCCGCCATGGCGCGGCAAAGCTTCGATGACGCCGGCCGGGCTTTGGCGCGCTCGCCGCGGGCCGCGGTGCGGCCGGCCCGGGTGATGATGAAGGTTTATCAGCGCTTGCTCGAACGGCTGGTCCTGCGGGACTGGACCCGGATCGAGGACCGCATCCGCTTGTCATCATTAGAGAAACTTTGGATCGCGCTGCGCTACGGTCTATGTTAATCGCCATGGCCACCATTCACGTTATCGGCGCCGGCCTGGCGGGGCTGGCAGCGGCGCTCCGCCTCGCCGAATGCGGGCAAAAGCTTTTTCTCTATGAGGCGGCAGGCCATGCCGGGGGACGTTGCCGGACCTTCTTCGATGATGAATTGGGGCGGTCCATCGACAACGGCAATCACCTTATTCTCGGGGCCAACCGCGCCACATTCCGCTATCTCGATTCGATCGAAAGCCGCGCCACCCTGGCCACGGCGCCGTCCCCGGTGTTTCCCTTCCTCGATCTCGAAACCGGGGCGCGATGGACGATCCGACCCAATGCCGGGCCCGTGCCGTGGTGGATCGCGCGGCCCGGAAGGCGGGCGCCGGAGAGCCACGCCAGCCAATATCTTGCCGCCTTCAAGCTGCTGGTGGCGCGCCCCCACGCCACCGTCAGCGATATCCTCGATGGCTCGAGCGGCGCCTTCAAACGCGTCTTCGAGCCCCTGGCCACCGCCGTCCTCAACGCCAAGCCCGAAGAGGGCGCGGCGAGGCTTTTTGGTCCGGTGATAGCCGCCCTGATGCTCGGCGGCGCCAAGGCGTGGCGCGGTTTCGTCGCCCGCGATGGCCTATCCGCCAGCCTCATCGATCCGGCGGTGGAGAAGCTCAAACGCCTGGGTGTCCACATTCGCTTCGGCCACCGGCTTCAGGCCATCGAAAGATCAGGTGACAGCGTTTGCGGCTTGCGCTTTTCCCAGTTGGCGGTGGCGTTGGCCCCCGATGACCGCATCGTCCTTGCCGTGCCGCCGCTGGCCGCGGCCGAGCTCGTCCCCGGGCTCGAGGTGCCGAGCGAGTCCCGATCCATTCTTAACGCCCATTTCCGCCTCGACCATGCGGCCGAGCTGCCCCACGGGGCGCCATTCATGGGGTTGGTGGGCGGCACCGCCCAGTGGCTGTTCATCCGAAGCGATATCGCCTCGGTGACGGTAAGCGCCGCCGATGACATCATTAACGATTCGGCCCAAGACCTAGCCCGGCGGCTATGGTTGGATGTCGCCACTGCCCTTGGCGCCGAGGCGGCCACCTTGCCGCCATCGCGCATAATCAAGGAGCGGCGCGCCACTTTCGCCCAGATTCCAGCGGTTTTGGGCCAACGGCCCGGCTGCCGCACCGAAATTAGGAATTTATTTCTTGCCGGGGATTGGACCAACACCGCTCTTCCGGCTACCATAGAGGGCGCAATCCGGTCGGGTCGCCGTGCGGCTCAACTCGCTCTCGGATAAAAGAAATTACGGAGTATGCCCCGTGGATGACTGGCCCGATCCTGACAAGGAACTGAGAGAAGTTCCCGAACACGAGCGCGAAGACCCCCGCGGCGGGCGGCCTGCCCCGAGGCCGGCGCGGACGCGGCGTGACCAGGTAGAAGCCCCGCCGCAGGTGGCGAAGCCGACGCTGCTCGAGGCCACCATCGAACAAGCCACCGAGGGTCTCCGCAACCTGCAGGCGCCCAATGGGCACTGGTCGTTCGAGCTCGAAGCCGACACCACCATTACATCCGAATATATTCTGCTATGCCATTTCCTCGGCGAAGTCGATACCGCCATCGAATCCAAACTGGCGAGTTATCTCCGCGGCACCCAGGCCGATCATGGCGGCTGGCCCCTGTTCCCCAGCGGTGATTTCAATATCAGCGCCACCGTCAAGGCCTATTTCGCGCTCAAGCTGGCAGGTGTCGATGCCGACGCACCCCATATGGTCCGCGCCCGCGAAGCCGTGCTGGCCCATGGCGGCGCCGCCCGCTGCAACGTTTTTACCCGCATCACCCTCGCCCTGTTCCGGCAAGTGCCCTGGCGTGCGGTACCGATGATGCCGGTGGAAATCATGCTGTTGCCCAAATGGTTTCCCTTTCACCTCAGCAAGATTTCCTATTGGAGCCGCACTGTCATGGTGCCGTTGTTGATTCTGATGGCGCGGCGGCCCGAGGCCAAAAATCCAGGGGGCATCAGCATCGAAGAGCTGTTCGTGACCCCGCCGTGGCAGGAAAAGCATTATCTCGTCAATGTCACCGGAAAATTCCTTGGCCGGTTGTTCATCTGGTTCGACTGGTTCCAGCGGTGCTTCATTCGTTTCGTGCCCAAGCGGGTCCGTGCTCATGCCATCGCCAAGGCTCTTACCTTCACCAGCCAACGGGCCAACGGCACCGATGGTCTCGGCGCCATCTTCCCGGCCATGGCCAATACGGTCATGGCCCTCGCCACCCTGGGCTATGGCCCCGACCACCCCCAGCGTAAAACCGCCATGGAGGCGGTGACGCGGCTTCTCGTGCTCGGCGCCAACAGTGGGTATTGCCAGCCCTGCTTCTCGCCCATATGGGACACGGCCCTTGCCTCGCAGGTCCTTCTTGAAATCGGCACCGAGACCGACAACAAAAATCTGGCCAAAGCGGCGAACTGGATGATCGACCGCCAGGCGCTCGATGTGGTTGGGGATTGGGCGGAAAACCGGCCCGGCTTACGTCCGGGCGGATGGGCCTTCCAATATAACAATGATTTCTATCCCGACCTCGACGATACCGCGGCGGTCGCCATGGCCATAGACCGCATTGCCGCCACCACCGAAACCTACGGCGCCAATGGGTCCAACGATCCAGCACGCGGTGAACGCATCCGCCGGTCATTGGAACGCGCCGCCGAATGGGTGCTGGGCATGCAATCCAAGGACGGCGGCTGGGCGTCCTTTGACGTCGACAACACCTATAGCTATCTCAACCACATCCCCTTCGCCGACCATGGGGCGCTGCTCGATCCGCCGACCGCGGACGTCACCGCCCGCTGCCTAGGCATGCTGCTGCAATTGGGGTATGGACGTGACCACCCGGCGGTGACCCGGGGCCTTGATTTCCTGCGCCGCGAGCAGGAACAGGACGGTTCGTGGTACGGCCGCTGGGGCACCAACTATATCTATGGCACCTGGTCGGCACTCATCGCCTTCAAGGCGGCGGGCGAGAATGCCAAGGCGATCCATGTCCGCAAGGCGGTGACCTGGCTGAAATCACGCCAACGCCATGATGGTGGTTGGGGCGAGGATGGCGCCACCTACTGGAATGACCGCAAGCAAGAGGTCAAGGCCAGCACCCCGTCCCAGACCGCATGGGCGCTACTCGCCCTGATGGCGGCGGGCGAGGTCGACAGCGATGCGGTACGCCGTGGCATCACCTATCTCCTAGGTTCACCGCGCCACGGCGCCGGCTGGGAGGAAAAATTGTTCACGGCGGTCGGCTTCCCCAAGGTCTTCTACCTGCGTTACCACGGCTATAGCCATTATTTCCCGCTATGGGCACTGGTGCGCTACCGCAACTACACCAAGTCAAATCCTGGAACCAAAGTCACGGGCATGTGAGCCGGCTGGGCATCGTCACCGGGCTGATCGTCGAAGCCGATTGCACCGCCAAGGCGGCAACCGGAATGCCTAAGGACGCAAGGCCCCTGCTCTTTGCGGCAGGTGGCGATGGTGAGCGCGCACGCCTCGGCGCCCAGGGGCTGATCGATGCCGGCGCCACTGGCCTTTTGAGCTTCGGACTGGCCGGGGGGCTCAGCCCCGGTCTCGGCCCCGGCGCCGTGGTTGTAGCCGAAACCGTAGAGACCCCCGATGGCGAGCGCATCGATACCGACCCGGACTGGCGCCGCCGCTTTGAGGATTTGGCACGGCACAGGATCGCCCTTGACCATGGCGCCATCGCCGGCGTCGATCAGCCGGTCACCAGCCCGGCCGACAAAGCGCGGCTCCACTATAAAACCGGCGCGCTGATCGCAGATATGGAAAGCCATGGCGTCGCCGCCGTGGCCCGGGATGCCGGCTTACCGTTCCTGGCACTCCGGGTGGTGGCCGATCCGGCAACACGCGCCGTTCCCGAGGCGGCGCTGGCGGGATTGGGGCCCGACGGCAGGCGCCGTCCGATGCGGGTGCTGATGGGTTTGGTGATGCGGCCTGGGCAGTTGGGCGCCTGTCTCAGTCTCGCGCGGGACAGCGCGGCGGCAATGGCGCAGCTACGCCTGTTGGCGGCCCTCGGCCCGCCGTTGTTCGCCTTCCCCTGAAGCGGTCTCCGCTACGCCCAGAAAGTCCCCGACATTCTGCTCGAACAGATATTCGGCAGAACGTTGTCGGTCGAGGCTGATTTCCGGCGCCATGGGACCTTCGGTGCGGACGCCCCTGAGCCACACCGCCAGCGCCTTCAAGGGGTGGAACACGGTATCGGCGACCGCCGTTGGTTCGTAACCGCAATGGACCATGCAGTCGGCGCATTTCTCGTAATTGCCGGTGCCATACTGATCCCAGTCGGTCTTTTCCATCAGCTCCTTGAAGCTTTGGACATAACCTTCGCCCAGCAGATAGCATGGCCGCTGCCAGCCAAAGATGTTGCGGGTCGGGTTGCCCCATGGGGTGCAACGGTAACTCTGGTTGCCGGCGAGGAAATCCAGGAACAGGGTCGACTGGCTGAACCGCCATTTGCGGCCCTTGCCACGGGCGAACAGGTCGCGGAACAGCGCCTTGGTCTTGGAACGGGTAAGGAAGTGCTCCTGATCGGGCGCACGCTCATAGGCGTAACCCGGCGAGACGGTGATGCCGTTGGCGCCAAGCTCATGGGTGACGAAATCGAAGAATTTGGCCATGCGTTCGGGATCGGCGTTGTTGAACAGGGTACAGTTGATATTGACGCAAAAGCCCTTGTCGCGGACTGCCCTGATCGCCTTGACCGCGCGGGCGAAAACGCCGTCCTGACAGACCGAGGCATCATGCTCGTCCTCAAGCCCGTCGAGATGGACAGAAAAGATGAGGTACGGGCTCGGCGTGAACAGCTCGAGCTTTTTCTCCAGCAACAACGCGTTGGTGCACAAATAGACGAACTTCTTGCGGGCGACAATGCCGGCAACGATATCGCCGATGCCCTTGTGAAGCAACGGCTCGCCGCCGGGAATGGACACCACCGGGGCGCCACATTCATCGACCGCTTCGAGGCAGTCTTCAACACTGAGGCGCTGGGCCAGGATCAAATCCGGGTAATCGATCTTGCCGCAACCGGCACAGGCGAGATTGCACTGGAACAGGGGCTCCAGCATCAAAACCAGAGGATAGCGCTTGATGCCCCGGAGGTGGCGGCCAAGCAGATAGGCGCCGATGCGGTACTGTTGGATCAGGGAAACAGCCATGTCACCGTTTCCCGCCATCTGTGAAATTCATGGATCCCCCCCTTTTTTCCAACTGCACCAGAGTGCCACCAGGATGGCGCGCCAAAGTCGGGATTTCGCGCCTTGTAGCATGAAATGCCTTATTTCCCAATGGCAAAGGCTAGTCCTCGCGAAGTTGTGTGTACCAAGCCACCGGTTGACGGACCGGGCCCCCGCGTGTAGTAGAGGATTCCGCTGCGGTGAGGGGGGCTTGAGCCCAGCCGGAAAACCTCGGATGACCGTCATCGGGAATATGAAATCATGAAAGTGAGCCCTCAAATCCAGGCCTTGGCGCGGTGCCTGGCCGCCACCGCCATCATCTTCGTCTCAACCTCAACCATCGCCGCCACCGCCGAGGGCCCGCCGAGCAAGGTCGTTCAGCGCTTCCAGGCGGCCCTGATCGGGGCGATGAAGCAAGCCGCCACACTCGGGTTCAAAGGCCGCTACGAGACCCTGGCGCCAGCAGTTCGGGAAAGCTTCGATTTGTTCGCCATGACCAAGGTCTCGACCGGCAGGTACTGGAAGAAGCTGAGTGCCGAAGAGCGCGACAAGCTCGTCGCCATTTTTTCCGATCTCACCATCGCCACCTATGCCGACCGCTTCGACGGGTATTCGGGCCAGGTGTTCGAGACCCTGAGCGAGGAGCCGTTCCTCAAGGACATGCGCATCGTCAAGACCCGGATCGTCAAGAACAGCGGTGAACCGGTCAAGCTCAACTATGTGCTGCGTCCGGTCAAGGGGACGTGGCGCATCATCGATATCCACCTGAAGGGCAGCATCTCCCAGTTGGCGATGCG
>JAZFWG010000013.1:0-3251 GCA_036448135.1 Alphaproteobacteria bacterium | reverse complement strand
ATTCCCACAAGGTTCGGGTCGCCGGCGACGTCATGGTCATCAACAATGAAAACGCCAAACGCCACCAGATGGCCGCCGCCGCCCGCATCCCCGCCGAGCGCGAACGCCTCGAAGCGGCGTTGGGCCGTGCGCCTTCCGACGCCGAACTGGCCGATTCGCTCAATTACAAGGCCGAGGACATGCCGGCAATCCTGGAGGCCGCCAAGCACATTTATGACGGCGGCGGGCTGCGCATCTATGACATCTCGGACCCGGCGAATCCGCGCGAGACCGCCTTCTTCAAGACCCACGGCAACGGCGTCCACCGTTTCGATTTCGACGGCCGCTACGCCTACATCTCGACCCGCATGGAAGGCTACGTCAACAACATCGTCGTCATCGTCGATCTCGAGGATCCATCCAATCCCCAGGAGGTCTCACGCTGGTGGCTGCCGGGCCAATGGACCGCCGGCGGCGAGGAGCCCTATTGGGGCAAGCTGCGCTTCGAATGCCACCATCCGCTGCGCTTCGGCGACCGGCTCTATGTCAGCTATCACGCCGCCGGCATGGTGATCCTGGATGTCAGCGACATCACCAAGCCCACCATGATCAGCCACCACAACTACCACCCGCCGTTCCGCTCCTCGACCCACACCTATGCCCGCATGCCCCATCCCTTGGGCGGCAAGGACGTCGCCGTGGTGGTGGATGAACAGCCGGGCCGTCCGCGCCCGGGCCACATCCCCGCCTTCATGTGGGTGTTCGACGTGACAGACGAGACCGAGCCGAAGCCGCTCTCGACCTTTTCCATGTGCGAAGAGGACACGCCTTACCGCCAGGGCGATTTGCGCTACGGCGTCGCGCGCTTCGGCGCCCATCAGTGCGTCGAGCGCATGCGCGACAGCCTGGTCTATCTCACCTGGTTCCGCGGCGGGCTCCGCATCGTCGACCTGGCCGACCCTTCCATTCCGGTGGAGGTCGGCTATTACATCCCGGCCCCGGCGCCGGGCGCGGCCACGGTGCAGTCCAACGACGTCTATATGGATGACAACGGCATCATCTTCCTGATGGACCGCTTCGTCGGCCTCGACATCCTGGAATACACCGGCCCCGCCGGGGTGAAGGGGTAGGGGGCAGTTTCCGCAACCCCCTTGTGAAAATTCCGCAACTTGGCCATAGTCGGGAATTCCCGATGAGCTAAGCTTGTCCCAAACCCATCCGGTTTCCGTACCGCTTTCTGTTGTTGTCACGTGTTCCGCGTTGAATGCTTTAAAACAACGGAGGACCGGTCATGATCGGTTATGACCCCCAGTTCCCCAGCCCTTACCCGGCCCCGGGTTGGTCCGAGATCACGGATTTCGAATATTCCACCACCTTGCGTCTTTGCCGCGCCAAGGTCGCCGTGCAGCGCCCCGATGGCGAGGACGCCAATTACATCGTGGATCAACCCTATACGGTCCACTTTAAACTTGACGATATGGACAAATCCATCACCGTGCCCAAGGGCATGTTGACGGACCTGTCATCGGTGCCGCCGGGGTTCCGGTGGATCGCCGGCCGGGTCGGGCGCCATCTCGAGGCTTCCATCGTCCATGATTATCTTTATATCGCCTGGCAGGACCTGCCCAACCCGGTGGCCGAGGATGAGGACCGGGATTTTTCCGATGCGCTCATGCTGGTCGCCATGGAGGCGGCGAATGTCGGCAGGGTACGGCGCTTCCTGATCCACCAGGCAGTGAAGCGGTTAGGTGGTGGGGCTTTCCGCGGCGCCAATCCGAAACCCCGTTACGTGAAAGATGAGGGGGGTGGCGATTGCCCCTGTGAGGGCGCCGCCATTGTCTACCCGGCACCGCCGCCTCCGCCGCCGGATACCGATGCGCCCTCTTCGGACCCGGATCCGGGAAACGCCGGTGACGATTGAATTCTGACCGTCCCATCCCGGCGTGAGCAGTGCCTGACTCCGCCACCGCCCGCCGCCGTTGTGTCCGGCTGGCGGCTTGGATAAACTTGCGCACTTCCAGTGCCTTAACAAAAAGAGGGAACCCCCATGCATGCCGACCATTCCGTCTTGCAGATCATCGCCCATGTGATGATCGCGTCCCTGTTCCTTTACCGCGGATTCGGCGCCATGCCCCAATACGCCCACCATGCCGGGCGCTTGCGTTCGCGCCGGGTGCCGTTTCCCGAAGTGGTGATGGTCTTCGCCTTCGCCACCATGATTGCCGGCGGCGTGATGGTGGCGCTGGATTTCCATGCCTGGATCGGCGCGTCCCTGCTGATTCTGTTCACGCTACTCGCCAACTTTCTCTATCACGATTTCTGGAACCATGAGCCGGGCCGCGACAAGGAGAGATCCACCAACAGCTTCGCCAACAATATCGCGGTGATGGGGGGATTGTTGTTGGTGTTTGCGGCGAGCTGAGCCGGGAGGACCCTATGGCAAAGACGATCCTGGTCACCGGCGCGCTGGGTCAGATCGGCGCGGAACTGGTGGCGGCGTTGCGGGCGCAGCATGGGGCTAAGAACGTCATCGCGTCGGATCTGCGCTTGCCGGCAAAGGGGAGCGATATGGGCGAGGGGCCGTTCGCCCATCTCGACTGCACCCGGGGGCAGCAGATCCAGGACACCGTGCACCGCTTTGATGTGGGCGTGATCTATCATCTCGCCGCGTTGCTCTCGGCGGTGGCCGAGGACAAGCCCCAGGCCGCCTGGGATCTCAACATGGGGGGGCTCTTCCAGATCCTCGAAGCGGCGCGCCAATGCGGCTGCGCGGTGTTCTTCCCGAGCTCGATCGGCGCCTTCGGGCCGACCACGCCCCGGGATAAGACGCCCCAGGACACCATCCAGCGCCCCACCACGATCTATGGGGTGACCAAGGTGGCCTCGGAATTGTTATGCGATTACTACGCGCTCCGCTTCGGCGTCGATACCAGGGGCCTGCGCCTGCCCGGACTGATTTCCCATGTGGCGCCACCGGGTGGCGGCACCACCGATTATGCCGTCGAAATCTTCACCCAGGCCATCCGCTACAGCCATTACACCTGCTTCCTTGAGGCCGGCACCCGCATCGACATGATGTATATGCCCGATGCCATCCGTGCCATCATGGGCCTGATGGCGGCGGATGCGGCGCGGCTCAAGCACCGCAACGCCTTCAACGTCACCGCCATGAACTTCACGCCGGATGAGCTGGCGGCGGCGATCCGAAAGCACATCGCGGATTTCCGCATCGACTATGAGGTCGATCCCATCCGCCAGGCCATCGCCGACAC
>JAZFWG010000012.1:0-5279 GCA_036448135.1 Alphaproteobacteria bacterium | reverse complement strand
GCGACGCCGTTATAGGCCTTCTGTCCCGCCACCGCGATGTTGTAGCCCAGCTCCTCGATCTCACCCCGGGGGAAGGTTTCCTCGACGGTCTTGATCTCTTGCAACAGCAAGATATCTGGCGCCGCATCCTTCAGCCACGCCACCACATTGGGCAAACGCGCCCGCACCGAGTTGACGTTCCAGGTGGCGATCTTGATCAAGCGGTCCCTCGCATGCGTGGTTGGGGCCAACAAAAAAGGCCCGTTAGGGCCTTATGTAACACAGGTCTAAGCCGTAATCAGCCCACGGAAAAAGAGTTGCCACAGCCGCAGGACGCCGCCGCGTTGGGGTTGCGCACCGTGAAGCGCGAGCCCACCATCTCTTCGGTGTAATCGATCTCGGCGCCGCCCAAGAGCCCCAGGGACACCTCGTCGATGAGTAGGGTGACGCCGTCCCTTTCCACCGCCATATCATCGTCATGGCGCTTGGCCTCGAGGGCGAAGCCGTACTGGAACCCGGAGCAGCCGCCGCCGGAGATCGAGAGCCTGAGCATCATGCCCTGGTTATCGTCCTGGCTCGCCAGCTGCTTGATGCGCGCGGCGGCGCGGTCGGTGAGGGTGACGGCGGGTTCCGGTATGGTGATTTGGTTCATGGGGTGGGGCCAGGGTGTGTATTCATAATCATTTTCACATTCCCTATATAGGCGGTAACGGGGGGGTTTTAAACCCGGACTTTGCGTCAACTCTGTATAGCCTATGCCACTGGGCCATTGCCTCGCCGCGCCGGGAGCGGTAATTTGCGCCATGGCTCTTCCCCAGCTTTCGCCCCGGACGCTCGTGCCCTATGCGTGCAAGCCCGAGGAAAGCCGTGGCCGGCAGTTCGACGAGCCCACCAGCCCAACCCGGTCGGTCTATCAACGCGACCGCGACCGCATCATTCATTCCGCGGCGTTCCGGCGCCTGAAATACAAGACCCAGGTGTTCGTCTATCACGAAGGCGACAACTACCGCACCCGGCTCAGCCACAGCCTCGAAGTGTCCCAGATCGCGCGCTCCATCAGCCGCTGTCTCGGCCTCGATGAGGATCTCGCCGAGGCCCTGGCGCTGGCCCACGATCTCGGTCATCCGCCCTTCGGCCATGTCGGCGGCGATGCCCTGAACAAGGCCATGAAGGAATTCGACGGCTTCGATCACAACGCCCAGAGCCTCCGGGTCATCACCAAGCTCGAGCAGCGTTACGCCGAATTCGACGGCCTCAACCTGACCTGGGAGAGCTTGGAGGGCATCGCCAAGCACAACGGCCCCCTGATCCGCCACGGCGGCAACACCCGACTGCCGCCGGCGATCGCCGCCTATAACGCGGAAAACGATCTCGAACTCGACACCTATGCCGGCCTCGAGGCGCAGGTCGCGGCGTTATCCGACGACATCGCCTATAACAACCATGACATCGATGACGGCCTGCGCGCCCGGCTGTTCACCCTCGATGAACTCGCCTCCCTCGCCCTGGTCGAACCGGTGTTCGCCGAGGTCGATGGGCGTTACCCCAAGCTTGAGCGCCAGCGCCTGATCCATGAGGTGGTGCGGCGCCTGATCAGCCTCATGGTCGATGATGTGCTGGCGGAAACCCAGCGGCGTCTGGAGGAAGCCAAGCCCGCCTCGGTCGCCGATATCCGGGCCCAGGACCGGCCCATGGTGGCGTTCTCCGCCGCCATGGCCGACCACGACCGGGAGCTCAAGGCCTTCCTGTACAAGCGCATGTACCGCCACGACCGGGTCAACCAGATGTCCAACAAGGCGCGCCGGGTGGTGGGGGACCTGTTCGGTCTGTTCCACGATCAACCCGGGACCCTGCCCGAGGAATGGCAGAGCCGCATGGCCGGGGCGGGCACGGCGGCGTCGGCGCGTATCGTCGCCGACTATATCGCCGGCATGACCGACCGTTATGCGCTGGATGAGCACCACCGGTTATTCGAAAATGGTACCAAGAAATAATGAATGTTTTCAATAGTTTCCAGTGTGAAATTAACTCAGTAATTGAGAATTTGTCGAGCGAGGGCGTACTCCCGGCGGGGCTCGATACCACACGCGTCAGCGCCGAGCCGCCGCGCGATGCGAGCCATGGCGATGTCTCCACCAACGCCGCCATGGTGCTGGCCAAGGCCGCCGCCATGAAGCCGCGCGAGCTCGCCCAGTTGTTGGCTGAACGGCTCGGCGCCCACCATGCGGTGATCGAGGCCACCGTCGCTGGGCCCGGCTTCATCAATCTCACCCTCGATGACGGCTTCTGGCGCCGGCGCCTGGTTGATGTGCTGGAGGCGGGGCTGGCTTACGGCGATTCCGATCTGGGCAAGACCGAATTGGGTGAAGGCCGCAAGGTCAATGTGGAATATGTTTCCGCCAATCCCACCGGGCCCATGCATGTGGGCCATGGCCGCGGCGCCGTGTTCGGCGATGTGCTGGCGTCGCTGTTGGCAAAGGCCGGGTTCGACGTGACAAGGGAATATTACGTCAACGACGCCGGCAAGAGCGGCCAGATCGAAGCTCTAGGGCGCTCGGTTTATCTCCGCTATCGTCAGGCCCTGGGCGAAGACATCGGCGACATCCCGGAAGGTCTCTATCCCGGCGAATATCTTGTTCCGGTCGGTAGGGCCATAGCCGATGCGGACGGCAAAAAGTGGCTTTCAAAACCCCAAGACGAATGGATGGAACACTGCGCCAGTTTTGGCGTGAATGAAATGTTGGCCCTGATCAAGGAAGATCTTAAAGCCCTTGGCATCTTCCACGACGTTTTCATCTCCGAGCGTAACGACCTACACCAGTCGCACAAGGTGCAAGAAGTCATTGATAACCTGGAAGAAAGAGGTCTGATCTACACCGGCACTCTCGAGCCACCCAAGGGCAAGGTGCCCGACGATTGGGAGCCCCGGCCCCAGACCCTGTTCAAGGCCACCGAATTCGGCGACGATGTCGACCGGCCGCTCAAGAAGTCCGACGACAGCTGGACCTATTTCGCCACCGACATCGCCTATCATCTCGACAAGTATCAACGGGGCTTCAATGACATGATCGACGTCTGGGGCGCCGATCATGGCGGTTACGTCAAGCGCATGAAGGCGGCGGTCACCGCGGTCAGCGAGGGCAAGGGGGCGCTCGACGTCAAGATCTGCCAACTTGTCAATCTCGTGGACAAGGGCAAGCCGGTGAAGATGTCGAAGCGCGCCGGCACCTTCGTGACCCTGCGCGAGGTGGTGGACGAGGTCGGCAAGGACGTGGTCCGCTTCATCATGCTGACCCGCAAGAACGACGCGCCGTTGGATTTCGATCTTACCAAGGTCACCGAGCAATCCCACGACAACCCGGTGTTCTATGTCCAGTACGCCCACGCCCGGTGCTGTTCGGTGTTGCGCCACGCCGCGGTTGAATTCCCCGGCCTCGACCTCGCGCCCGAAGCGCTGGCCAAAGGGCCGCTGGAAAACTTGACCGGGGACGAGGAGATTGCTTTGATCAAGCTTCTCGCGACCTGGCCCCGCCAGATCGAAAACGCAGCCGAGGCCCATGAGCCCCATCGTATCGCCTTTTACCTTCATGACCTGGCTGCGGCCTTCCATGGTCTTTGGAACAAAGGCAACACCGACGCCAGGGCCCGATTCCTCGTTGACGGGGACCAGGATTTGACCGCGGCGCGGCTTGCCCTGCTTCGCGGCTGCGCCCTGGTGATCGCTTCGGGGCTCGAGGTTCTAGGTGTCACACCTGTCGAGGAGATGCGGTAATGACCACCGGCACGGAGTCTTCCGAGGACCGCCAGCGGCTCAGCAGCTCTTCAACCACACGCCCGGGCAAAGTCATCATGCGGGCGTGGCTGTTCGGCGGGTTGATAGGCCTGTTGACCATCACCGGCATCGCAGGCATCACCTGGTACGCCGTGACCGGCGGCGGCGAGAAGGATGCCGCCGGCCCGGCGCCGTTGATCAAGGCGGAGACCACCCCGGTCAAGGTGCGGCCCGAGGTGCCCGGCGGCATGGAAGTGCCCAACCGGGACAAACTGGTCTATAGCCGGATTTCCGGGACCGAGGCCGCGGACAAGCCGGTACGGCTGCAGCCGCCGCCGGAAATCCCGGTGGCCCGTCCCACACCGTTAGCGGCGGCGAAAACCGGGAAAGCGGAATCCACAGCGACGGCGACGCCGGAACCAAGCCCCGCCAAGCCAGAACAGTTGTTGCCGCCGCTGCCACAGCCGAAGCCCATAGCAAAACCATCCTCGCTGCCAGCCAAACCCACGCCAGCGCCAAAGATCGCCACGGCGCCTGCCGCCAAGGCGGAACCGCCGGCCCCAAGCCCCGGCTCGAGCCCCAGCTCAAGCCCAAGTGAAAAATCCGGTGACAAATCCGGTGAGAAACTGGACATTGCCGCCGTGGCCAAGCGGGTGGCGGCGGTGACGCCAGCGGCGGGGGGGTATCGCATCCAGTTGCTGGCGTCCAAGTCGGAGGCGAAGGCCAAGCTTGCCCGCACGCGGATGCTTAAATCCCATGGCAAGTTGTTGACAGGCCTTGCCTTCACCGTCGACCGTGCCGATCTGGGCAAGAGGGGCGTGTTCTACCGCCTCCGCGCCGGGCCGTTGGCGGACCGAGGTGCGGCGGAAAAATTGTGTGCGCGCTTCAAGGCGCGAAAAATGGAGTGCGTGATTGTCAACCCCTGACGCCGGCCCGGCCCCAGCCCGTGCGGACCAACCCCGGGCGGTGATCTTCACCTGCGCCGGCCCCACGCTGAAGGCGGGGGAGCGGGATTTCTTCGCCGAGGCCGATCCCCTTGGCTTCATCCTGTTCGCCGACAATTGCGTTGAGCCGGACCAGATCCGCGATCTGGTGGCGGCGCTCCGCGATTGTGTCGGGCGCGACGATGCGCCGGTGCTAATCGACCAGGAGGGCGGCCGGGTCGCCCGGCTCAAGCCGCCCCATTGGCGCGCCACCCCGCCGGCGCGGCCCTTCGGTCAGTTGGCGGAGCGCGACATGGATGCCGCCACCGAAGCGGTCCGGCTCAATGCTGGGCTCATTGCCCGAGAGCTTTATGATCTTGGCATCAATGTCGATTGCGCCCCAGTGCTCGACGTGCCGGCGCCGGACGCCCATGACATCATCGGCGACCGCGCCTTCTCGCCCGATCCCGAAATCGTGGCGCGCCTGGGCCAGGCCTTCTGCGATGGGCTGCTTGCCGGCGGCGTCATGCCGGTGATCAAGCACATCCCCGGCCATGGCCGGGCCCTGGTCGATTCGCACCACGAACTGCCGGTGGTGGCGGCAC
>JAZFWG010000011.1:0-5349 GCA_036448135.1 Alphaproteobacteria bacterium | reverse complement strand
GCAGATCGGCGTGCTCAAAGCCGACGGCCTGCCGCTGGCCGGGGCCGAAGCCGCCCGCAAGGTGCTGGACGAGAGCCAGCCCTCCAACATCTTCTTCCAGGACGCCTGGGCCACCAGCGAAGGCAAGCCGATCTAAGCCGGGGCGGGGTTAAGACTCCTGTGTGTGTGATGGGCGTTCGCATTGTTCCGTGCTATGAAGGGCGGGGTATCCGGTCCCGGCGGGCCTTGACAGCACACACAAGGGAGGAACGGCCGATGGCCACGATCTCGAAAATTTCCGAAAGCGTCGATCTCGGCAATCTTGAAAAGCCCCGTGAGCGCTTTCTGCTCTCCAGGGAAAAGGACCTGCAGATCCAGCTCAACACCTATGGGCCGGGTGTCGGCAACGACTTCCACTGCCACGTCGGGTTGAGCCACGCCTATCTGGTGGTCAACGGCGCCGTGACCATGCGCACCATGGAGACCGACACCAGCCCGGTGGTCGAATACGTGCTCACCGAGGGGGACTGCGTGATGCTGTCCCCGGATGAGTATTATCAGATCTACAATCACACCGACGCGCCGGCCCTGATGTACCAGGTCAAGGCGCCCGGCGGCCATAACGCACCGCTGGCCAAGGCCGGCGCCTAACGGGAGCGGTTTTCGGGAGGTGCGGGGGCCTGAAAGCGCCCTCCGGGGGATTTTCGCCTTCGGCGAAAAATGGTGCGGGCGGAGGGACTTGAACCCCCACGGGCTTTCGCCCAACGGATTTTAAGTCCGTTGCGTCTACCAGTTCCGCCACGCCCGCGTGACTCTGTTGTGTAACACCTGGCCGCGGTGAATTCCAAGCACCCAAGCGCCACTGGCAATACACTGGCAATACGCTCCCGCCGCTTGCAATTGGGCGCCCTTTGCCGCACCCTTTCCCTATCACATAAGCATCCGATGCGAGGGAGGGCACCATGGCCGAGGCCGCGCCAGTTAAAGCCCCAGTTAATTGCCCAGTCGACACCAAGGAGAAATCCAAAGAACGGGTCAACGGATGGCCGGCCAACCCGGACAAGCATTTAAAGTTCATCCCCAGCCCGCGCCGGCTGCGCATCAAGTTCAACGGCGAGACCATCGCCGACACGCTGGCGCCGATGATGATGCGCGAAGGCCGCCACCTGCCGGTCTATTACCTGCCGCGCCGAGACGTGCGGATGGATCTGTTGGTGCCGACGGACAATGACAGTTTCTGCCCCTACAAGGGCGCCGCCAGTTACTTTTCGATTCGCGT
Organism: Alphaproteobacteria bacterium; assembly: GCA_036448135.1. Taxonomy (GTDB): domain Bacteria; phylum Pseudomonadota; class Alphaproteobacteria; order SMXQ01; family SMXQ01; genus JAZFWG01. The sequence goes on along the minus strand of JAZFWG010000011.1, from coordinate 4,091 downwards.
CGGCGAGCTGGTTTCCGAGAACGCGGTGTGGAGCTATGAGGCGCCGTTCCCCGAGGTCGCCGAGATCAAGGATTACCTCGCCTTTTATTGGGACCGGGTCGATCAATGGTTCGAGGAAGACGACGAGATCTTCAAGCATCCCCGCGATCCCTATCACCGGGTCGATGTGATCAATAGCTCGCGGCCGGTGACGGTGACGCTCAAAGGCGCCGAGGTTGCCAACTCGGCCAGCGCGCGCTTCGCGTTCGAGACCAACCACCCGACGCGCTATTACTTGCCCCGCGACGATGTCAAGATGGAGCTGTTGGCGCCGTCTGAATTCACATCCACCTGCCCCTATAAGGGCGATGCGGTCTATTTCTCGGCCCGCATCGATGGCGAATTGATCGAAGACGTGGCCTGGTGCTACCCGGACCCGATCGCCGAATGCCCGAAGATCCGCGGCCGAATATGTTTCTTCAACGAACGGGTCGATGCCATCACCGTCGACGGCGTGGTCCAGCCCAAGCCCGAAACCAAATGGTCGCGGGACTGACGGCGATATGATGGCAGCCGAATAGGGGCGGCGGCGATGAGCAAGATTCTCGTCCTCGGCGCCGGCCAGATCGGCACCGCCATCGCCGCCATGCTGGCGGGCTCGGGCGACTATGACGTCACCTTGGGCGACAGCGATTCCGACGCGCTCAAGCGGGATCTGCCCGAAGACGTGAAGCCCCTGGTGGTCGATACCGAGGACGCCAGGGCTCTGGAGGCGGCGCTCAAGGGCTGCGACGCGGTGGTCAGCGCCTGCCCCTATTTCCTCAACGTCGCCATCGCCGAGGCGGCGGCACAAGACGGGGTCCATTTCTTCGATCTCACCGAGGACGTCGCCGTCAGCCGCCGGGTGCGCGAGCTCGCCGCCGGCTCGGACATCGCCTTCGTGCCCCAATGCGGCCTTGCGCCCGGCTTCATCTCCATCGTCGCCAACGCCTTCGTCAACCGCTTCGACGAGCCCTATGACGTGCGCCTTCGGGTCGGCGCGCTGCCCCAGTTCCCCGACAACGCGCTCAGATACAACCTGACCTGGAGCACCGAAGGGCTGATCAACGAGTACTGCAACCCCTGCGAGGCCATCGTCGATGGCCAGCGCCGCGAGGTGACGCCGCTGGAAGGGCTGGAATATTTCACCATCGAGGGGGTGCGCTACGAGACCTTTTCCACCTCGGGCGGGGTCGGGACGCTGTGCGAGACCTTCGAGGGCCGGGTGCGCAACCTCAATTACAAGACCGTGCGCTATCCCGGCCACCGCGACCTGGTGCACATGCTGGTGTCGGATTTGCGCCTGTGCGAGCGCCGCGACATCTTCCGCGACATCATCGAGCACGGCATCCCCACCACCCGCCAGGACGTGGTGCTGATCTTCGTTACCGTCACCGGGCTTATCGAAGGCCGGCTGACCCAGGAAAGCTACGTCAAGAAGATCTATGGCAACTCCGCCCCGGGCGGCCTCAACGGCATCCAGACCACCACCGCGTCCGCCGCCTGCGCCATGGTCGATCTCCACCGCGAGGGCAAGCTGCCCGCGAAGGGCTTCGTGCGCCAGGAACAGGCGTCATATAGCGATTTCATCGCCAACCGCTTCGGCCAAGTCTACGCCTGAGGCCCAGGTCTACGCCTGAGGCCGCCCTGCCGGGGGGGCGCGACGGCCAGTGACATGGTCCCGGTGCGCCATTAGACTGGGCGCCAACAACAAGTGCGAATTTTCAGGGGAAACGCCCGAAATGGCTGAAAAATCATTGCCGGTGGAGACCCTCGGTCCCGACCATACCGGCCTTATCCTGTTCGACACCTTGGCCGGCTATCTCCACCCCGACGACGATGCCAAGGCCAAGGCGTTGGCCGAATGGGGTGTGCTGGAAAATATGCAACGCCTGGTCGCCACCGCGCGCGAGCTCGGGGTCAAGGTGTTCTACACCCATGCCGATCATTCCGCCGACGGCTCCGACACGGTGCCGCGCTTGAGCGACACCGACATGGATCTCAATCCCTGGGGCGCCCGCGTCCGGAGTTTCTTGCCGCGCCACCACCGTGGCACCAAGGGCGCCGAGATCGCCGCCGAGGTCGCGCCCGAGGACGGCGATGTCATGGTGCCCAAGCACCGCTGGAACGCCTTCTTCCAGACCCATCTCGAGCTTTCCATGCGCTCCCGTGGCCTCGACACCGTGGTCATCGCCGGCGGCTCCACCGATGTCGGCATCGCGGCCACCGCCTTCGCGGCGCGGGATGCGGATTTCGGCCTGGTGGTGGCGCGGGATGCGTGCTTCGCCCATCGCGGGCCCAACAACGATTTCTTCATGGACCGCATCTTTCCGCGCATGGGCCGGGTGATGAATGTGGACCAAATCTGCGCCCTGATGAAAGCGGGCGCTTAAGGCATGATAAGGGGAGAACTACATGGCTAAAAAACACGGCATCGAAACCGGCCGCATCGATTGCGCCTCGGGGGGGACCGCCTATTTCGCCCGGCCCGAGACGTCGGGCGATTACCCTTGCATGGTGTTGTTCCATGAACGCTACGGCCTGGTGCAGCACACCCTCGACCTCGCCGACCGCTTCGCCGCGGACGGGTTCGTCGCCGTGGCGCCGGATTTGTTCTTCCGCCATCCCGATGTCGCCGCCGTCAACCGCGGCGAGGCGCGCTGCGACGTCACCGATCCCCAGGTCGCCGACGACGCCGAGGCCGCCATCGCGGCGCTCAGTGGCATCGAGGGCGCCGATACCAGCAGGCTGTTCGCCATGGGGGTGTGCCAGTCGGGGCGCTGGCCCCTGGTGTTGGCGGCGCGGCGGAACTTGTCCGCCTGCCTGGTGTTCTATGGCGCGGCCTCGTCCCGGGAATGGGAGGTCAACGAAGAATATCCAGAGGCGTTGGAGGAGCTGATGGGGCGGATCGATTGTCCGGTGCTCGGTATCTTCGGCGAGGCCGACCACATCATTCCCATCGACGGTGTGCTTAAATTCCGCGATATCCTGGAAGCCAACCGCAAGTCCTACCAGATTCACATCTATCCAGATATGCCCCATGGCTGGCTCAACGACACCATGCCGGGACGTTACCGCCGCGATGCCGCCGAGATGGCATGGTCGGAGATGATGGCGTTCTGCGGCGACGTGATGGGCGGCAATTTCCCCGCCGACCGGGTGCTGTGGGAGTTCACCGTCGACAGCGGCACCGGCTACGACTTCACCAAAAATGTGAGGATGGAATAATCACCGGCGACATCATCCGCGACAGTCGTCAATGGCGGCTCTCAGATGTTCCCGTGAGACCGGTGCGATTTGGGTCTAAGATGGCGTCATGTGCGGACGCTATTCCCTGACCACGCCGCCCCAGGCCCTGGCGAAAACATTCGCCGTCAAGGGCGCGCTGCCCAATCTGGCGCCGCGCTATAACATCGCGCCGACCCAATCGGCGCCGGTGGTGCGTCTGGGCGAGGCGGGCCGTGAACTGGTAGCGATGCGGTGGGGGCTGGTGCCGTCGTGGTCCGAGGGACCGGACGACCGCTTTTCCATGATCAACGCCCGCGCCGAGACCGTGGCCGACAAGCCGGCCTACCGCGCCGCCTACCGCGCCCGCCATTGTCTGGTGCCGGCGGACGGCTTCTATGAATGGCGCGCCGGCCCCGGTGGCAAGGATCCCTTCCATATTGGTTCGATCGGCGGCGGCCCGTTGGCTTTCGCCGGACTGTGGGAGCATTGGCAAGGCGCCGGCCATGAGGCCGTCCAGTCCTTCACCATCATCACCACCGATGCCAATGAGCGGATCCGGCCCATCCATGACCGCATGCCGGTGATCATCGACGCGGATGATTTCGAGACCTGGTTCACCGGCACCCCCGATGATGTGGCGGCATTGCTCAAACCCTATCCCGCCGAAGCCATGGAGGCGCATCCCGTCAGCCGCCACGTCAATGACCCGCGCCATGATGATGCAAGCTGCCTGGCGGCGGTAACGTGATCGCCGGCAACTTCTAACGCGCGGGAGCTTGGGCGCGCATGGAGAATTGCATGGCGCTAACGATGGCGACGGCGACGCCGCCGAGACAGCCGAGAAT
>JAZFWG010000010.1:0-9235 GCA_036448135.1 Alphaproteobacteria bacterium | reverse complement strand
TAATGGGCATCGGCCAGGCCGGGTTTGAGTGCGATGGCGCGGCGGTAACAGGTTTTGGCATCGGCCAACTTGTCCTGGGCCTTGAAGGCGCTGCCGAGGTTGTTGTGGGCCTCTGCGTAATCGGGCTGGCGCTGGACCGCCAGGGTCATGAGGTCCTCGGCGGTGGCGAGATTGCCCCCCTGATAGGCTATGACCCCGAGGAAATGGAGCGCCAGGGCATTGCCGGGGTCAGCCTCGAGCATACGCCGGTACAGCGCCTCCGCCTCGCCCAGGCGGCCAGACTGATGCAAGGCCTGGGCTTGGCGGAAATCATCCGCGATGGCGGGTGCGAGGGTCGCCGACACCGTCCCTTTGGCTCCGGCCCTGGCGGCGGCGCGGCGCTGCTTCCGGTTCATCGGCTATTCCCAATCCGTCCCGCTTGCGGTTGCCATCATGGCGGCGGCCATGATCCGGTTTCGCCGTTAGCAAAGAGTTAACCATGGAGAAAAATGGAAGACTTGGTGGACGCGGGGCCGGCGCTGGGTTCAGGCCTCGATCTTCTCGACCCGGGCGGCGCAGAACTTGAATTCAGGGATCTTGCCGATGGGGTCGAGCGCCGGGTTGGTGAGCAGGTTGGCCGCGGCCTCGGTATAGCAGAACGGGATGATGATGACGCCCTCGGGCACGGTGCCGTCGATCCGCGCCAGAAGTTCGATGGTGCCCCGCCGCGTGGTGACCCGGATGCGCTCACCGGCGGCGATGCCGAGCCGGCCCAGATCCCTTGGCGAGACGCTGGCGATAGCTTCGGGCTCGAGATGATCGAGGATTTCGGCGCGGCGTGTCATGGCGCCGGTGTGCCAATGTTCGAGCTGGCGGCCGGTGCTCAGGATCATGGGGTAGGTGTCGTCGGGCAGCTCGTCGGGCGGGATCACCGCCGCCGGCACGAACTTGCCGCGCCCCGATTCGGTGGGGAAACCGTCGCCAAACACCACGTCTTGGCCGGGTTGGTCCGGGGAATCGCAGGGATAGGTCACGGCGTCTTCCGCCATCAGCCGGTCCCAGGTGATATTGGCCAGCGACGGCATCGCTTGCTCCATTTCCGCATAGACGTCCCTGGGGTGGGCATAGTTCCAATCGAGCCCGATGCGGCGCGCGATCTCCTGGGTGATCCACCAGTCCGCCCGTGCCTCGCCGGGCATCTCCAAGGCCTTGCGGCCCATTTGCACCTGGCGGTTGGAGTTGGTCACGGTGCCGTCCTTTTCCGGCCAGGCCGAGGCCGGCAGCACCACGTCGGCATAGGCCGCGGTCTCGGTCAGGAAGATATCCTGGACCACCAGATGGTCGAGCTTGGCGAGGGCGGCGCGGGCGTGATTGGTATCCGGGTCCGACATCGCCGGGTTCTCGCCCATGATGTACATGCCCCGGATGGTGCCGGCATGGATGGCGTCGATGATTTCCACCACGGTGAGGCCGGGATCGGGGTCGAGCCCGGTTTTCCACAAGTCTTCGAAGCGGTCCTGGGCGCCGGGTTTGTCCACCCGAAGATAATCGGGATACATCATCGGGATCAAACCGGCGTCGGACGCGCCCTGGACATTGTTCTGGCCGCGCAGGGGGTGGAGGCCGGTGCCGGGGCGCCCGACCTGGCCGCACATCAGGGCCAGCGAGATCAGACAGCGGGCGTTGTCGGTGCCGTGGATATGCTGGGAAATCCCCATGCCCCAGAAGATTATTGCGGTTCCCGCCGTGGCGTAGCACCGGGCCACGCTGCGGATGGTCTCGGGATCGATGCCGCAGATGGCGGCCATCTTTTCGGGGGTGTAATCTTTGAGGTGGGCGCTGAGCTTGTCGAAGCCTTCGGTGTGGGCCTCGACATAGTTGGGGCTGTAGAGTTCCTCGGTGATGATGACGTTCATGATGGCGTTCAACAACGCCACGTCGCTGCCGGTCTTGAATTGCAGCATGTGGGTGGCGTGGCGCTTCAGGGCCTGGCCGCGCGGGTCCATGACGATGAGTTGCGCCCCGCGCTTGGCCGCGTTCTTGAAGAAGGTGGCGGCCACCGGGTGGTTCTCGGTGGCGTTGGAGCCGATGACGATGATGACGTCGGCATGCTCCACATCGGTGAAGGGCGCCGTCACCGCGCCGGAGCCGATGGTCTCCAACAACGCGGCAACCGACGAGGCATGACACAGCCGGGTGCAGTGGTCGACATTGTTGCTGCCGAAGCCGGTGCGCACCAGCTTCTGGAACAGATAAGCTTCTTCGTTGGAGCATTTCGCCGAACCGAACCCGGCGAGCCCCTTGCCGCCGTCGTGCTCGCGGATGGATTTGAGGCCGTTGGCGGCGGCGTCCAGCGCCTCGTCCCAACTCGCTTCGCGGAAATGTTTAAGGGCATCTCCAGGGTCGATGCCGGGGGCGGCGTCCTTGGCGATGCCGTCTTTGCGGATCAGGGGCGTGGTCAGGCGGTGGGGGTGGGTGACATAGTCGAAGCCAAAGCGCCCTTTGACGCAGAGGCGGTTGTGGTTGGCGGGGCCGTCGCGGCCCTCCACATAGGCGATCTGGTTGTCGCGGATCTTGTAGGTGATCTGGCAGCCGACGCCGCAATAGGGACAGACGCTATCGACTTCGCGGTCGATGGCGGTATTGCCGACGCCGTCGCCGTCGACCAGGGCCGCCGGCATCAGGGCGCCGGTGGGGCAGGCCTGGACGCATTCGCCGCAGGCGACACAGGTGCTGTCGCCCATGGGGTCGTCGAAATCGAACACGATCTTGGCATGGGCGCCGCGAAAGGCCATGCCGATGACGTCATTGACCTGGACATCGCGGCAGGCGCGGACGCAAAGATTGCAATGGATGCAGGCATCGAGATTGACCGCCATGGCGAGATGGCTGGAATCCGGCGCCACGACGTCGCGCGCCGGGAAGCGGCTGTTATCGATGCCGATGCGCCCGGCCCAGTCCCACAGCCGCGAATCCGGATCATGGGCCTTGGCCCGTTCGGGCTGGTCGGCGAGCAAAAGCTCCATCACCATGCGCCGCGCGGTCTTGGCGCGGTCGGACTGGGTCTCAACCTTCAAGCCGTCGGTGGGCTTGCGGATGCAAGACGCCGCCAAGACGCGTTCGCCCTCGATCTCGACCATGCAGGCGCGGCAATTGCCGTCGGCGCGGTAGCCGGGCTGGGGCGAGTGGCATAGGTGTGGAATGTCGGTGCCCTGAGCCCGGGCGATCTCCCAGATGGTGGCATTGGCATCTGCCTCCACCTCCTTGCCGTCGAGGGTGAATTTGATCTTCCCGCTCATGTCACCGGCCCCCGCCTTCGATATCGGCGCGGAAATGCCTGAGCGCGGATGTAAGCGGGTTGCTCGCCGCCTGGCCGAGGCCGCAGATCGAGGCGTCGGTCATCGCCTGGCTGAGCTCCTGCAACAAGGGTTCGTCCCAGTCCGAGCGTTCCAGCAGCTTGACCGCCTTTTCGGTTCCCACGCGGCACGGCGTGCACTGGCCGCAGCTTTCGTCCTCGAAGAAGCGCATCAGGTTCAAGGTGACGTCGCGGATGTGGTCGTGGTCGGAGAAGATGATCACCGCGGCGGAGCCGATGAAGCAGCCCTCGGAATCGAGGGTGCCGAAATCCAGCGGGATGTCGGCAAGCGAGGAGGGCAGGATGCCGCCCGAGGCGCCGCCGGGCAAATAGCCCTTGAAAACATGGCCGTCGGCCATGCCGCCGCAATAGTCGTCGATCAGCTGTTGGGCGGTGGTTCCCGCCGGCGCCAGCTTGACGCCGGGCTCTTTGACCCGGCCCGAGACCGAATAGCTGCGCAAGCCCTTGTGGCCGTCGCGGCCCTGGTCGGCGAACCAGGCTGGTCCGCGTTCGACGATGTCGCGGATCCAAAACACGGTTTCCACATTGTTGATCAGGGTGGGGCGGCCGAACAGGCCGACCTGGGCGGCGAAGGGCGGGCGGTGGCGGGGCAGCCCGCGCTTGCCCTCGATGCTTTCCAGCATCGCCGATTCCTCGCCGCAGATATAGGCCCCGGCGCCACGACGCAGTTGGATGCCGCCTGGGGGCGCCAGGCCTGCGGCCTCGATCTTGGGGATCTCGCGCAAAAGGATTTCGCGCACCGCCGGGTATTCGTCCCGCAGGTAGAAATAGCTTTCGGCGGCCTCCACCGCCCAGGTGGCGATCAGCATGCCCTCGAGCACGCGGTGGGGGTCGCGCTCAAGGTAATAGCGGTCCTTGAAGGTGCCGGGCTCGCCCTCGTCGGCATTGATGGCGATCATGCGGGGCGTGGGTTCGCGGCGCACGAAGGTGATCTTGCGGCCGGTGGGAAAACCGGCGCCGCCGAGGCCGCGCAGGCCGGAGGTGTCCAACGCCTTGATGATGTCGTCCACCGCCCGCCGGCCGTCGAGGCAATCACGCAGGAGCTTGTAACCGCCATCGGCGGTGTAGCGCTCGAAATCGATGTAACCGGGGATGTCCGCCTCGAAGGTCTTCGCCGTCACCGAGGCGGCGATGGTCTCAGCTGTTGCGTTATCCACATGATGATGGCCGACTTCGGCCACCGGCGCGCAATCGCACCGGCCCATGCACGGCGCGCGGACGACCCTTACGCCGTCCCCCAGGCGCGGGCCCAGTTCCGCCAGCAACCTGTCGGCGTCCATGAGCTGGCAGGTCAGGCTATCGCAGACCCGGACCGTGACCGGCGGCGGCGCACTCTCGCCTTCCTTGACCACGTCGAAATGGGCATAGAAGGTCGCGACCTCATAGACCTCGGTCATGCTGAGGCGCATGTCGGCGGCCAGCGCCGCCAGATGGGCGGCGGAAAGATGGCCGAAGCGGTCCTGGATCAGGTGCAGATGCTCGATCAGGAGATCGCGGCGCCGGGGCCTGTCGCCGAGCAGGGCCCCGATTTCGGCCAGGGCCTGGCCCTCGACCTGGCGGCCCTTGGGCTTCAGCGCCGCTTTCCTGCGCCCGGCGCCGGGATGGCGCGGCCTTGGCTCCCCTGTGTGGATATCCGCCATGAGGTCTCCCTGGTTCTTCCTAATTCTGGGCCCCTTGGGAGGGCCGCACAATGGAGATAAGGGGTAGGCCGGGCATGGTCAAGCCGGGGTTGGCCCCGGTGTGTTCACAATCGGCACGCTTCACAATCCGGTGCCTGCGCTATAGGTTCGGGACTAACATCACAATTCTAGGGTCCCAGCCATGAAGATCGGGGTGCCCAAGGAAATCAAGGTCCATGAATACCGCGTCGGCATGGTGCCGGCAAGCGTCCGCGAACTGACCCGCCGCGGCCATGAGGTCGTGGTCGAGACCGATGCCGGCGCCGGCATCGGGGTTGGCGATGGGGAATATCAGGCCCAGGGCGCCACCATCGCCAAGGACGCCGCCGCCGTATTCAAAGCCGCCGACATGATCGTCAAGGTCAAGGAACCCCAGGCGGGGGAACTGGCGATGCTCAGGGACGGCCAGGTGCTGTTCACCTACCTCCATCTCGCCCCCGATCCCGGCCAGGCCCGGGGGTTGATGGAGGCGGGCGCCGTCGCCATCGCCTATGAGACCGTGACCGACGCCCATGGCAAGCTGCCGCTGCTGGCGCCCATGAGCGCGGTCGCCGGGCGCATGGCGATCCAGGCCGGCGCCCATTGCCTGGAGAAGGAGCAGGGCGGCGCCGGGTTGCTGCTGGGGGGCGTCCCCGGGGTCGCCGCCGCCAAGGTGGTGATCCTCGGCGCCGGTGTCGTCGGCACCGAGGCGGCGCGCATGGCGGTCGGCCTCGGTGCCCAGGTTGCTGTTCTCAACCGCGGGGTGGAGCAGCTCCATATCCTCGATTTCCGTTTCGGCGCTGCCATCACCACGGTGCAGTCCAACACCGAGATCATCGAGCGCTATGTGCTCGACGCCGATCTTGTGGTCGGCGCCGTACTCGTGCCCGGGGCGGCGGCGCCGAAGCTGGTGAGCCGCGACATGGTGGCCCGCATGCGCCCGGGCTCGGTGATGGTCGACGTCTCCATCGACCAGGGCGGTTGTTTCGAGACCAGCCGGCCCACCACCCATGCCGAGCCGACCTATGTGGAAGAAGGCGTGGTCCATTACTGCGTCACCAACATGCCGGGCGCGGTGGCGCGGACCTCGGCCTTCGCGCTGAACAACGCAACCCTGCCCTTCGTCATGGAATTGGCCGAGAAGGGCCCGGAGGCGGCGATGGCGGCGGACCCCCATCTGCTTGCCGGCCTCAACGTTCACTGCGGCCGCATCACCCACCGGGCGGTGGCCCGTGATCTCGGTTTTGCCTATGTGGCGCCGGAAGACGCCATTCGGGCATGATGGCCGGCCGGCTCAACTCACTCCAGGCCGTAGAGCGCCGCGGCGTTGGGGCCGAGGTCTGGCCGACCACCAGGGGCATGTGGCCCCGGTCCGATTCATCCATGAATTCGAAGGTATAGGGTGTCTCGATGACGTGGGCGTCGGCGTCGATGGTTTTCATGGTTTGTCCTTTTTGTTGCCACCGGATACCGCGCCAGGCACAACGCGCCTAGAAAAACGCAGCCTAGAAAAACGCAGCCTAGAAAAATGCAAAGGTGCGGGCCTCGATGCTCTCGCGCGGCGTGGCGCCGGGCGGCGTTGTCGGGTCGTCGAAGGCGCAATGGGCGGTGAAGCGCGCCGGGCCGTCCCGGGCCGAATCGAAGCATTTGATCAGCGTGGCCTCGTCGCGTGTCTGTAAGGGGAAGTAGTACCAGCGGTGGTCCGGATTGTAGAGCGCATGCTGGACCTGGCCGACCCGGTTCTTGGCGCGGCGTTCTGTAGTAACCAGATCGTCGGCCGCGATCGAGCGGGCATCGCACACCGCCAGCGGCGAGGTTTCCACCGGCCCCAGCACCGGGCGCCACACATTGATGATGGCGTAGCGCCGCTCGAGCAGCGCCTCGGCCTCGCCGGCGGGCATGAGGTCGCGCACGCGCTGGGGCGCCGAGACATCGGTGTAGTCGTTGTGGACCCGCCCCGCCGGGCCGCGCACCATCTTCGTATCCTGGATGTCTTGCGAATCCGCGCGCCTGGTGAAGTCGAACACCACCACCTTTGAGGCCCCGGAATGGGCCTTCACCAGCTCTTCGAGCTCGGGGATATAGATTCTGTCGGTCTCGTCTAAGTCATAAAAATCCTTAACCTTGGTCGCGTGGGGCACCAGGGCGAAGCCTTCCCGGTCGAGGGTAAGGTTCCCGGCGATGGGCCGGGCGTCACGGATGGTGCAATTGTGATCGGCGTAATTGCCCTCGCTCTCGATACGGTCGGCGCCGGCCGCGGTGGCGTAGGTGACCGGCATCACGTCGGCATTCACCAGATAGGTGAGGGGGGCCTCGACCGAAGCCAGATCGCGGGTCCGGTCATGTATTTGGGTCATGGCAGCACCTCCGCTTTTTCTTGGGCCGGTGGCTGGCGTCCCGCATCGGCGAAGCCGCTGAGCGCGAACCAGTCGCTGAACGCTTTTATGTCGTGCCGTGAGCCCTCGAGCCGCAGATCCTTATCCCGCAAGGCCGCGCTCAGGGTGACATGGCCGAGCCAGACCTCGACCAGGGTCCTCACATGGCAGTTGAGATAGAGATCGGGCTCGAAGCCGGGGTCCTTGATACAGATATCGGTCTCGCCGCTGTCGAACACCAGCCAATAGCGCCGCCGGTTGACCGGCACGCCGGAAAATTCGAACTGCACCGTGAAGCGCCGGTCCTGGGGCACCTTGGTACCGATGACATTGCGGCGGATGTCCCACATCAAAAGATCGGGGTCGAGATTTTCCGACACCACCAGATCGTCGCGCACCCAGCGCTGGGCCCACAGCCCCATGCCGATCAGGATCGGGTTGAGCTCGCGCCCCGCCGCGGTCAGGTGATATTCCGAGCCACGGGCCTTGGCATTCGCCGGTTGGCGGCGCTCGACGATGCCGGCATGTTCCAGTTCCTTCAGCCTGCGCGACAGTAGGCCTGAGGACATCCGGGGCACGCCGCGCTGTAGGTCATTAAACCGCACACTGCCGCACGACAATTCGCGCACCACCAGCGGCACCCAGCGTTCCGTCAAAATCTCGGCCGCCCTGGCCACCGGGCAGAACTGGCCATAGCCTTTTTGCCGTGCCATGGGCCAAGACTACCGGTTTCCGGGGCTTTCAGCAACTTCATATGTTGAAGTTGTTTTTGGGTTATGGCCGCGCCATCCTTGCCCTATATTCGAATTTGGACATAGGAGATCATCATGACCGCCAAGATCGATTTGCAGTCCCTGGTTCACAAAATCGGCCCCGGCTTTGCCGAGGCAGCCGCCGAATGCGACGAGAATGACCGCTTCGTCGCCGCCAATTACCAGACCCTCAAGGACAAAAAGGTGTTCTCCGCCATGGTGCCGGCCGCACTCGGCGGCGGCGGCGCCAGCCACCGCGAGATGTGCGCCTTCCTCCGCGCGCTCGCGCCCTATTGCTCATCCACCGCGCTGGCGCTTTCCATGCACCAGCAGCTTTGCGCCGCCGCGGTGTTCAACTATTTGCATGACCGGCCGGGCTGGAAGGTGCTGGAAAAGGTCGCAGCCTCCGAGGCCATCCTGGTCAGCACCGGCGCCAATGACTGGCTCGAATCCAACGGCAAGGCCGAGGCCTGCGACGGCGGCTTCCGCGTCAGCGCGTTCAAGCCCTTCGCCTCGGGCTCGCCCATGGGCGATGTGCTGGTGACGTCGGTGCCCTACGCCGATCCCGCCGAAGGCGACCAGGTGCTGCATTTCCCGGTGCCGCTCTCCTCCGACGGCGTCACCCTCAAGGACGACTGGCGCACCATGGGCATGCGCGCGACGGGATCGCAGACCGTGGTGCTCGACAATGTCTTCGTGCCGGAAGAGGCCGTGGTGCTGCGCCGGCCCCAGGGCGAATACCACCCGGCGTGGAACGTCATCCTGACCAACGCCATGCCGATCATCATGTCGGCCTATCTGGGCGTCGCCGAGGCCGCCGCCGCCATCGCCCGTGAGCAAGCCTTGAAGCGCCGCGCCGATGCCGCCACGCCCTATCTGCTGGGTGAGCTGACCAATGAGCTGACCGCCGCCCAGTTGGCGGTGGAAGCCATGATCGAGATCGCCAATGACTGGGATTTCGCACCCGAGACAGACACCGCCAACGCCATCCTGGTGCGCAAGACCCTTGGCGCCAAGGCGGTGCTGGCGACGGTGGAAAAGGCCCTGGAGGTCGCCGGCGGCGCAGGCTTCTACCGCAAGATGGGGCTCGAACGC
>JAZFWG010000009.1:0-2116 GCA_036448135.1 Alphaproteobacteria bacterium | reverse complement strand
GCGCCGCCGGCGAACATGTCGAACATGCCGAGGATGCCGCTTTGCTGCTGGCGGAAAATATCGGCGAGAATCTGCGGGTCGATGCCGGGAATCGGGATGTAGGTCCCCATCCGGTAGACCACCAGCACGATGAGGGTGAACCAGATCCGCTTCTTCAGTTCGGTCGCCTTGGCGAAGGCGCCGAAATTGATGTTGGCGGCAAGTTGTTCAGCGGCGGATGCCATGTTTCGCTATGTCTCCAGCTTTGTGCGTACGCACCCTAGGCGTCGGTGGATTCGGCTGATGCCTTATTCGATGCGCCCCCGGCGGGCTTGCCGTCGGCGGACCTCTTGTGCTTACGGTTGCGGGGCTGCTTCTTCTGTCCGGTGACGACGACCTTGCCGCCGGCCGCCTCGATGGCGGCGATGGCGGCTTTCGAGGCCCCCGTCACTTCTATGTTCACTTGGGTATTCAACGCCCCCTTGGCAAGGAGACGGACACCGTCCTTGGGCCGCGACACGACACCGGCGCCGACCAGGGCTCCGGCGTTAACCGGTTGTTTTACATCGATCTTTCCGGCGTCTATGGCGCGCTGCAAGCGGCCAATGTTGACCACCGCGTAATGTTTGGCGGTGGGATTTTTGAACCCACGCTTGGGCATCCGGCGGTGGATCGGCATCTGGCCACCTTCGAATCCCTTGATGGCGACGCCCGAACGGGACTTCTGACCCTTGTGGCCACGCCCCGAGGTCTTGCCGTGGCCCGAGGACATGCCGCGCCCGACCCGCGTGCGGGACTTGTGGACCCCCGGATTGTCGTGAAGTTCGTTGAGTTTCATGATCCGATTCCCCACACCTGGCTACGAAGATCCATTCTCGACACGCACCAGGTGCGCAACCTTGTTGATCATGCCGCGCACCGCCGGGGTGTCGATCAGCTCGCGCGTGCGGTGCATCTTGTTGAGCCCCAAACCGATCAGGGTCTGGCGCTGGTCCTTGCGGCGGCGGATCGGGCTTCCGGTCTGCGTCACCTTGACGGTTTTTTTGGTGTTATCAGCCATCGGTGGCTTCCTCGGCACTCCGGGTCTCACGCGGCCCCAGGATCTCCGAAACCTTCTTGCCGCGCTTGGCAGCGACCATGCGGGGCGAATGGAGATTGGTGAGCGCGTCGAAGGTGGCTTTGATCATGTTGTAGGGGTTGGACGTGCCGATCGATTTTGTGACGATGTCGTGGATACCGACGGTTTCGAACACGGCGCGCATCGGCCCACCGGCGATGATCCCGGTTCCCGGTGTCGCCGCCCGCAATACCACGTGGCCGGCACCATAACGCCCTTGGACGTCGTGGTGCAGGGTGCGGTTGTCGCGAATGGGAATGCGGATCATGTTGCCCTTGGCCTTCTCGGTCGCCTTGCGGATCGCCTCCGGGACCTCGCGGGCCTTGCCGGCGCCGTAACCGACGCGGCCCTTGGTGTCGCCCACCACCACCAGGGCGGCAAAGCCGAAGCGCCGGCCACCCTTAACCACCTTGGCGACGCGATTGATGCTGACGAGCTTATCGACGAGATCGCTATCAGCCTGAGCTCGTGGACTTCTTTGATTTCTTTGTGGTCTTCGCGGCATGAAAAAGAACCCTCTAGAATTTCAATCCGGTCTCGCGCGCCCCATCGGCCAACGCCTTGATCCGGCCGTGGTACATATAGCCACCGCGGTCGAACACCACCTCGGTGACCCCGGCGGCCTTGGCGCGTTCGGCGATCAGCTTCCCGATCTCGCCGGCGGCGGCTTTGTCGGCCCCGGTCTTTAGTTTTTCGCGCATGGGCTTTTCCAGGCTCGATGCCGCCGCCAAGGTCGTTCCCTTGCCGTCATCGATCACCTGGGCGTAGATGTGCTTGGACGACCGGAACACCGAAAGTCTCGGCTTGCCGGCAGTACGTGCGCCAAGGCCCTGACGGACCCGTTGGCGGCGACGGTTAAATAGTTGCTTTGTCGTCAACATGGTTGTTACTTCTTCTTACCTTCCTTGCGGCGGACATACTCACCCGCGTAACGGATTCCCTTGCCTTTATAGGGTTCCGGTTTGCGGAATGCGCGCACCTCCGCCGCCACCTGACCCACCTTTTGGCGGTCAGCGCCGG
>JAZFWG010000008.1:0-5296 GCA_036448135.1 Alphaproteobacteria bacterium | reverse complement strand
TATCGGCGCGTTTGGCCAGCAGCTTGGCGAGGTCGGGGATGACGATGGGATCGACGATGTCCGCACCCGCCGTGGCCAAGTCGGCCACCGCCTTGTCGAACACCTCGGTGACCTGGTTGAAATCGTCTGTGCCGGGCTCCGATTGACGGGCCATCGGCTCCCGCAGAACGCCGATGCGCGCGCCTTTCAGCGCAGTCTCGTCGAGTATATCGGCGTAACTGTCGGGCGCATGGCCGACGCCGTGCGCGGTGAGGGGGTCGTCGGGGTCGTAGCCGACCATGCAGTCGAGAAGTTTCGCCAGGTCGGTGACGGTGCGCGCCATGGGCCCAAGCGAGCCTGCAATGGAGGGCCAGCCGGCAAACACGCCCCCACGGCTCACCATCCCCGCGGTCGGGCGCATGCCGGCGATGCCGTTCCATATGGCGGGCCGCCGTATTGAGGCAAAGCCTTCCTGGCCCACGGCGAGCGTGGAAAAATTCGCCGAAACGCTTGCCGCCGAGCCGCCGGAGGATCCCCCCGCGGTGCGCTCCAGGTCATAGACGTTGCGCGTGGAGCCAAACAGGGAGCCATGGGTGTCACCGCCGCCCAACTCGCCCAGCGTCGCCTTGCCGATGAATATCGCCCCGGCTTGTTTCAGTTTGGCGACGGCGAAGGCATCGCGGCCGGGCATGAAATCGGCGAACAGCACCGAGCCCATGGTCGTCGGCATCTCCCGAACGTCGGCCTGGTCCTTGATGATGATAGGAATCCCGTGCAAGGGGCCTATGAGGCGGCCCGCCTGGAGCGCAGAATCGAGCCGGTCGGCCTCATCCAGTGCCCGGGGATTGAGCGAGATCAGGGCGTTGATCGCGGGGCCTTTCTGGTCGTAGGCATCGATGCGGTCGAAATAGATCTGCACCAATTGCCGTGCGCTGAGCTCGCCCGAGCGATAGGCCGAGTGAATCTTGGCGATCGTGGTCTCGAGGACATTGAAGGTTTTGGATGAGGCCAAGTTTTTAGCTCCTATTGCCCGCCCTGGATATTGCCGGGGCTCACAATTTACAGGAGGCCGTGGCGTGATGATTGCTTAATCACACCGGCCAGCCAGAAAAACTTGACCCCTGTGCGGGGTTCGGCGGCTATCCTCAAGATCTTGACGATCTCGACCCGAACAGCCCTTTGCAACGGACCGCGCCCTATGGCCAAGACCGCCACGGTGGGATGTATCAAGCCCACGCGAACATCAGGGTCGCACGCCGATCTGGAAAAGCTGCTGCCAGACGGCATCGCGACGGTTGTGCGCCACTTCGATATCTTGCATGGCACGCTTGAGGAGTTCACCGAGGTCATGGCGGGCTACGGCGAAGCGGTACGCCATCATGCCGAGGCCGGCGTCGACCTCATTCATCCCGAAGGAACACCGCCGTTCATGTTGCGCGGATTCGGCGGCGAGCGCGAGATCGTCGCCCGATGGGAGGCCGAGCACGGCATTCCGGTCTTTACCTCCGCCATGTCCCAGGTCGATGCGTTGCGGTCACTCGGAATCCAGCGTTTCGTCGGTGTGGGATATGATTTCGAGGATATGGGGATCGTGGCGCAGTATTTTCGCGATGCCGGCTTCGATGTCATCGAACTTGACCGGCCGCGGGGGGTTCGTTGGCAAGACATCAATGATCTGTCCTCGGCGCGGGTCTTCGAACTGATCCGTGACCTTCACGACCGCCACCCCTCGGCCGAGGGGATTTATATCCAAGGCAGCAAATGGCGGGTGTTGGATATCGTGGAAGAGTTGGAGCTTGCCCTTGGGGTGCCGGTGGTTCATCCGGTGACAGCACGTTGCTGGGAGATCCAAAAGCGATTGGGAATCGAAAAATCTCAAGCAGGCCATGGCCGCCTGCTTTCCGAACTGCCGGCCCTGGTGCGCATATAACGCCAATCAATCGGGGCGCGGGGCGGTGGCGTCACCTCAATCTTGTGGTGTTGGCCAGGAACAGCCCGAACCCCGCCAAGGTGGCGAACACCAGGAACCAGAAACTGGCGTCGCGGCGCTGTTGCTTATGGAGCGCGGCGCCGCGGGCGATTTTTCTGAGGCCGTTTTCCCTCAGGAACTTCACCAAGCTCGCCCTCGCGCCCTCGCCAAAGTACTTGCCCCGGGTGCCGGCGGCGATGAAGGTCAGGATATCGTCGCGCAGAGGGATGAGAACGGTTCGGCCCTCGGCGCTGGCAAGCTCGCGCGTGCAGGCGCCACCCTGGGTGCGCACCGGGATCGGCGTTTCTCCGGGATTGCCGATCCCCACGGCGAGGATCCTGATCCCGGCCTTGCGCAGTGCCTCGAAGGCCGGTTGGAACCGTCTCTGGTAGCTGCCACTCACATGGCCGTCGCTCAGCAGGATGACATGGGACACATTGCCATAGAATTCCGGCAGGCGGTTCTTCTTGCCGGCGACGACGGCAAGCGCATTGCCGATCTTAGTTGCCGTCGATTGATAGGTTAGCCCGACGAACAGGCCGTGCTCGATCACCTCTTCGAGATAGGTGTGATCAAAGGTCATCTGGGTGATCGGGATGGCAAGCCTGTCGAAAGCGGCGATGCCGAATTTGCCCTCGGGAATCTTGGCGATCACGTCGCGCATGACGGTCTTCGAGCGATCGAGGAATGTCGGCTCGCCACAGGAATATCGCGCATTCATGCTGCGCGAAACATCGACGAGAAAAAGAAAATCACCCGTGCTGCGGGATTCAATATAGGGCCTGGCCCCGATGGCGGCCAATGCGGCGATGAACAAGGCGGCGAGGGCCGAGCGGCAGACCAAGTGCCATGTTCCGGGCCCCCGGGCATGGAACGCGCGAAGTGCGCTCTGGGCCTGGCGCTCGCCCCGCCACAGCAGCCAAAGCAAGGGCGCCACGACGACGATGAGTGCGAACGCCTCAGGAAATGCGAAGCCCATTGCGGCCCCCTTCGGCGTTGGCCGCGCTTCTACCCGCGGCTTGGGCACCGGCGGCTTGGGACTGGTGGAACGCAAGGTTAAGGATGCCAAGCACGATAGTGGCCAACACCACCAGGGCGAGGGCGAGGATCCAACGGATGTCGGTGGTGTATTCCT
Source organism: Alphaproteobacteria bacterium (assembly GCA_036448135.1). Lineage (GTDB taxonomy): Bacteria > Pseudomonadota > Alphaproteobacteria > SMXQ01 > SMXQ01 > JAZFWG01. The sequence continues at coordinate 2,213 of JAZFWG010000008.1, read as the reverse complement.
TGTGGTCGAGCTTGAACCGGGGCAATTCTTCGACTTCGCCGACCAGCCGATAGGCTTCGCGCATCTCGTGCTCCGAATCGACCCGGAATATGCGGAATCCCGGATCGGCGGCGAATTCCCGCGTCAGGCCATCGGCGATTTTCTGGGCGATGCCGACGCCGATGATATAGAGCCTTATCCTGTCCTTTCTGAGATTGCGCGCGGCCACGCCGATATTCTGCACATCGTCCTCGGCATCGGTGATCAGGATGACGGCGCCGTCGCCCACCACATCTTGGGCAGCGAACACGTCCCGTGCCAGGCTCAGCGCCTTGTCGGTGTTGGTCAAAGACGAAAAGGCCTGGATCTGGGACTCCACGCCGCGTCCGATATTTTCCTCGAGGATCTCCCAGAACCGGTTCTCTGTCTCCACCGTCGGCCAGCGGGCCAGGATCGGTTCGGTCGAGAACAGAATCAACCCGATGCGCTCGCCTTTGAATCGCGCGACGAAATCCATCAGGGCTTTGCGCGCGGCCTGATAGCGCGGCACCTTGGGCTTCTTTTCCGTGCCCGCGCCGGTTGGCGCCAGCGCCGGTTGGCCGGGCAGGGAGACGATTTTCTCCTGCCCCAGGGGTACGGTCATCGAGCGCGAGATGTCGACCATCAAGACGAAATTCTTGTGAACGGTCTGGCTGGCGCCGGCGAACAGGGGCCGGGACGAGTGGTAGACCGGGCCCGCCCACAGCACGCCGATCATCGCCGCCAGGGTCCCCCAAAGCACCGCGCGCAGCCACCGTCTTGGCGCCGCGGAAAACCAGCCATGGGCTTCGAGGTATTCCAGCCCGGTGAGGGCAACCGTGCCGCGATTGGCGCGATTGGCCAGTTGCCAGCCAAGCAACGCCAAGAAAGGAAGGCTCACCAGGAACCCCGCCGGTGTGGTGAAACTGACGGAACCGATGATGTCGCCGATGTCATTCACGGGTTTGTCACCCCCAGGCGGCCCGCCGTCGCGCGCGGGAACTTAATAATGCTCCGAAACACCGTAGCCCTTGTCCTTCTTGCCTTCGCCCTTCTCATCTAAGTACTTGTCCGGCCATTTCATGTTGAGCACGTCGACAATGGCCTTGCGCTGTGAATCCTTGAGCTTGACGCCCTTGATGCCCTTCCTGGCGGTTGCTCTCCCCCGGCTCGCCTCGAACAGTTTCCTTAGCGCGCCCAACACGGCCCGGTGGCGCTTGATCACCAGTTCCAAGTTTCTGCGGATGTCCTCGTCGTGCCGATCCGCGCGCGCGGCCTCTTGCAGATTGCCCACGGCCTGGCGCAGCCACTTCTCGCTCTTGAGAAACAGCTCGACCTCTTCCGGGGTGTCGAGATAGGCCGCGAGCGATAGCTTGTCATTGAACAGCGCTTCAAACAGCTCCTTCTGGTTGAGCGGCGTGTTGGGGGATTCTCTCAAATGCGCCAGCGCGGTCCCGGCGTTGTAAAGCGCCGCCGCCTTGATGGTGCCATCCTCGATCCGGTTGCCGGCCTCCAACATGTTGGCGGCATCCTCGATCAACGGGATGTCGCCGGATATGGCCGCCACAGCCAAGTTGTAGCGCACCAGGTCGGGCGACAGCCAAAGTCCGGGCCGCGCCGCCAGGGCGAACATTGCCGCCGCCACAACTACGCAAAGCCCGCCGGCGGCGAGAATGCGCGGTTGGCGGCTGAGGCGGGCGGCGAAAGACGGCTCCTTCTCCCGGTGCAGCCGGTCCTCGGCGACGATGGCGGAAAAAATATCATCGAGGTTGAGGAGATCGCTTATGCGCCGCACGTCGTCTTGCGAAAGGCTCGGTTGGCGGTAGAGGTCGCTGAGGCCGCGGTGGGCCCTTGCGGCGGCGTCCCGCCAGAACGCGTCTGTGGGATAGTCGCCCGACCACAACGCCCTGGGACTGGTGTGGGTGCGGGTCTGGAGCAGGCGCGAAAAGATCCGTTCGCACTTAAGAAGGTAGGCGCGCGCATCAAGGGAGGCGCGGTCGATGCCGTGGTACTCGCGCCACAGCCGTTCCGGCCCGGAAAGCTCAACCGCGGGGCGCCGGCGTGCGAACCACCACAGCAGGAACCCGGCGAGCGCCAGGAGGATTGCGCCTGACACCCCGGTCAGCCATTGTCTTGCGCGTGCCGGGTCGTGGATCGTGCCCTTGAGGGCTTTGAGCGGGATCGCGGATATATCCCGCGGATAGTATTCGGTGATA
>JAZFWG010000007.1:0-9658 GCA_036448135.1 Alphaproteobacteria bacterium | reverse complement strand
CATTGGTGGAAAATATTGGTGGAATCTGAATATCAAATCCACTATAATTCTTTTAATTTCAATGAGTTATAAGACCTGGCGTCCCCTAGGGGATTCGAACCCCTGTTGCCGGCGTGAGAGGCCGGTGTCCTAGGCCTCTAGACGAAGGGGACGCGAAGGCCATGCCCTGTCATAGCCAATGGGCAATTGGTGATCAAGAGGCTTGGTTCTAGACTTGATTTGTCACGCCGCCGTGGGCCCGCATACCCCGCCGGCTTAAGCGCCTTGCACCACTTCGAGCTCGGCCACGGCGCCGCCGTGGCCGATGATAAACGCCCGGCTGGCCCCGGCCACCCCCGCCGCGACCGCGGTAATCAGCCAGACCATTTCGGGCTCATAGGCCATGGCGCGGTCGGTGGCCGACGGCGACGGCTCATGGTCCGGGTGGGAATGGTAATGGCCGAGGATGGCGTCGGGACCGCCCCTGAGGCTACGCTGGAGGCGGATGCGCAGCGTGGGGTCGATCTCGAAGCGGTCGGGCGCGCCGGTGGGCTCCACATTGGCGCTGGGCTCAACCCTGGTGACGGTGAAATCACCGCCGTCGCTGTGGCCGACCAGGAGCCCGCAACATTCCCTGGGATAGGCCTCCTCGGCGGCGGATTGGAGCCGCGCCAGATGTTCGGGGCCTAGATGGATGTGCGCCATCTCCGGGATGGATCAGGGCCCGAACCGCGGCCGGGGCCGGCGCAGCCGGAAACTGCCGAGCTGCTTGCCGGTTTCGAGGTCGAGCACCAGGATGCGCTGGCGGCCATTGGCGAGGCGCAGGCGCAGCATCAGGCGGTCCCCTTCCGCCAGCATGGCGATGACCTCGCTGCCGTCCGGCAGATCGATCTCGCGGTCGCCGAACCGCACCTTCGCCGCCGGGGCCGCCGCCGGCACATCGGCCGCCTCCGTGGCGGCTGCGGCTTTGCCGTCAGCGGAACCCTCGGCCACCAGCTTGGTGGCGCGCTGGCCGATCGTCACCGCCAGGACGACGATGCCGGCGACGATGACGACGCCGAGAAAGATGACTAAGGCCTTGAGCGCCTGCATGGTTCGGTCCAATCTCCCGCCATGACCGGGCCCGCCACAACCTATCGCGTCCAAGCCAGGATCGATGACGGCCGCGCGCGCATCGATAGCGTGCTCGCCAACCGGGTGCCGGAGCTGTCGCGGAGCCGGATCAAGGCCCTGATTGCCGCAGGCCAGGTTACGGCCGACGGCGCGACCATAACCGAGCCGGCATACCGGGTCAAACCCGGCCAAAGCTTCACCGTGACGGTGCCGCCGGCGGCACCGGCAGTGCCCCAGGGCCAGGCCATGGCGCTCGAGATCGTCCATGAGGACGCCGATATCATCGTCATCGACAAGCCCACCGGCCTGGTGGTTCACCCGGCGCCGGGCAATCCCGACCGCACCCTGGTCAACGCCCTGATCGCCCATTGCGGCGAGACCCTCCAGGGCATCGGCGGGGTGCGCCGCCCCGGCATCGTCCACCGCCTCGACAAGGACACCAGCGGGCTCATGGTGGCGGCCAAGACCGACGCCGCCCACGCCGCCCTGGTCGCCCAGTTCGCCGCGCGTACGGTGGCGCGCGCCTACCACGCGGTGGTCGCCGGCGTGCCGGTGCCGGCCACCGGCGAGCTCACCGGCAATATCGGGCGCAGCCCCAGGAACCGCAAGAAGATGGCGGTGCTCGGCCGCGGCGGCCGGCCGGCGGTGACCCGCTACCGGGTGCTGAGGCCGCTGGGGTCGGCGGCGAGCCTGGTGGAATGCCGCCTCATGACCGGACGCACCCATCAGATCCGGGTCCATCTCGCCCATATCGGCCACGGGGTGATCGGCGACCGCCTCTATGGGCGGGCCCGGCGCGGCGCCTTGTTGCGCCTTGGTTCCGCCCTCGGCGCCGCCGTCGAGGGCCTCCACGGCCATGCCTTGCATGCCGTCCTGCTGGGGTTTCGCCATCCGGAGAGCGCTGAGGAGATGCGATTCGAATCTGAAATTCCTAGTGATATCAAAAGGCTAACACGCGAATTAGAGGCGGTTTAAATTAACTGTATACTTGACCAATTTGGTAATGTATAATCTGGCGAAATATGGTACATTCGGTCTCGGCGGCTCGTCATTAGGGCGCAGCCATTGATATTTTAGATAAAATTTAAGACCTTTCACAGTTGGAGTATGTAATTTATGGCGGCAATCCCAAACCTCCCCATCATCAGTCCCGAAGGGAACCTGACGCGGTATCTCCAGAGAATCCGCAAGTTCCCCATGCTCGAGCCTGATGAAGAATACATGCTGGCCAAGCGGTGGCGCGAGCAAGACGACATCGAGGCCGCCCACAAGCTGGTGACCAGCCATTTGCGCCTGGTGGCCAAGATCGCCATGGGCTACCGCGGCTACGGCCTGCCCGTGGGCGAACTGATCTCCGAGGGCAATCTGGGGATGATGCAGGCGGTCAAGCGTTTCGATCCCGAACGCGGCTTCCGCCTCGCCACCTATGCCATGTGGTGGATCCGCGCCTCGATCCAGGAATACATCCTTCATTCCTGGTCACTGGTGAAAATGGGGACGACCGCGGCCCAGAAGAAGCTGTTTTTCAACCTGCGCAAGCTCAAGGGTCAGCTTCAGGCCATCGAGGAAGGCGATATGTCGCCCGAGAACGTCGCCGAGATTTCGCGCCGCCTCGGGGTCTCGGAGACCGAGGTGGTTTCCATGAACCGCCGCCTCAGCGCCCCCGACCATTCCCTCAACGCCCCGCTACGCGATGATTCCGACGGCGAATGGATGGATTGGCTGGTCGAGGAAAGCGACAACCAGGAGACGGTGCTGGCGGAGAAAGAGGAACTCGACAATCGGCGCCAGCTGTTGACCCATGCCATGGAGAGCCTGAACCAGCGTGAACGCCACATCCTGACCGAGCGCCGGCTCAAGGACGAGACTTCCACCCTCGAGGTCCTGAGCCAGGAATACGGCATTTCCCGCGAGCGTGTCCGCCAGATCGAAGTCCGCGCCTTCGAGAAGCTGCAGAAGGCCATGAAGAACGCCGTCATCGAACAGCATATCGGCGACTAGAGCTTTATCCGCGATCAAGGCCGGCGGCAGACCATGCCGCCGGTTTTCGCGTTTTGGTCCTGGTAGCGGCGGGCGGTGGCTTCGATGAGAGCCACACCCTAAGCCAAGCCAGTGGCCCCTGTGTCACAGAGGCATCCTGGTCAGTGCCCCCGGTCCATGACCTCATCGCCCCACTCGACTTCGAGTTTCTTCCGCGCTATCCGCAGGCTTTTGGCCTGTTGTTCGGCGGAATAATCCTGGAATACCAAACCCAGCGATGGGAAGCCCAGATAGAACAGCCACCCCAAGGCGGCGGCGCTATAGATCAAAAGCCAGGCATAGGGATCGGTGAGCATCTTGACCGACTGGATGACGCTGTTGGAGCCGGTCCACAGCTGCAGAAGGAACGGCCAGGCCCCGGCGAAATTCAGAAACCCGACCGAACGGGTCAGGCTTCTGTTGGGGTTGTAATCGATGACATAGGCGCCGAAGGTCGGCAGCATGGCGAATACCAGGAGCAGAAAGCTCGGCAAGGCGAAGATCATGGCGCCGAGGGCCACGGCGCCGAACAGCAGCTGGATAATGCTGGTCATTGCAACGCCGTGTGACTGATTGGTTTTCTGGGTCATGGCATCGGGTCCCGGGTCTTCGTCAAAGGGAGATTATGGCGGCCGCGGCGACGGCGACGAGGGCCAGGAACATGCTGAGGCCCGCCGCGAACTGACGGCCGTTTTGCCGCGCCCGAACCGGGTCGGTGCCACCGCCGCGCTCGAGAAAGTTGATTTCCGCCGTGATCGCGGCATGGGCCCGGGTTGCATCGGCAAAGCCTTGGGCGTCCGCCCCCCGGGTAGCGCCGTCGGCAACAGTGTTGTAGATCTCGACAAAATCGGCCTGCTCCATGAGCTTGCGCAGTTGCGCCATCACCTGCCGCCGCAAGGGGCGGTTGTAATAGTTCTCGGCGATATCCTTGATCCCCGGGGCCATGGCCTGGGCTAACCGCGGCAGCGACGGTGGACCCAGCGCCGACTGCAACACCGCGATCAGACGGAGAAAGCCTATGGTCGGTCGGGTGTTATCGCGCTTGTCGGCGATGGCAACGAACGATTCGTTGACGTCACCGGCAAACCGCGCGGCGATGAATGCGCTTATATGCCGGTCCATCGGCGGCGTCTTGCCCGGCTGCGCCACCCGCTCCATGGCCGGAAGCAGCTGATGAATTTCGGTGACCCCGGCGTGGCTGATAAGGGGAGACAGGCACCGTTGGGTCGGATTGAGTTCGTATAGGCAGCGTTCGATGCCGAAGCCGAGGCGCGGTTTTGTGACATATTGGATGAGGCGCTTGGCGAGACGTATCCTGGCGGGGTGCTCCCCGGTTGTACCCTTTTGCATACCAAGCCAGAACAAGGGCAGCTCATGGAGCAACAATTCCTCGATGGTGTGAACCATGTTGTGATCATCGAAATTCGCGGCCAGTGCCGGGCCCAGGCCATCGAAAACGGCGGAGAAATTTTTGTAGCGGATGGGGGCTTTGGGGTCCAATGCCATGCACAGCCGCGCCACCCTGGCGGCCATAAGGCTGCTTTTCAGGGAGTCCCCGCCCTTATCTAAACTCTTACCGGCCACCATATTGACAGCCGCGGCGCCGTCGTCGTCGCCGATGCTGCGGTCCACCCAGTTGGCGATGTCCTCGGCGTTGACCGAGGCCGTGATCGTGTCCCACTTTCCGGCCAGCGCATTGGCGAGCGCACGGGTGGTAAAGTAATTGTTGCCATTGAAACGAAACGCCCGCATGGCCTTGGCCGGGGGGGTAATGCGCGTAGTCGCCTGGCGGCGCCCGTTCAACCACATTTGCAATTCATCGTTGCCCCAACGCTGCGCCGGGTCGTCGCACAACATGCCCCGTAGCGGCTCGCGCATCGACTGCAGAATATCGTTCTTGCCCACCAGCACCCCGTAAGATCCCTGCACGATTTTGGCATGAAGGAGTTCTTCGTCCTTAAGGTAGGGGACTGGATTGCGGCCAAGAAGCAGTATCAGGGTGGTGACACCCAGGGCGTAGATATCATCGGCCGGCGTGCCGGCGTGACGGCCGGCGGCCATCGCCATGCCCGATTCGATGGTCTCGAACATCATGGGCTGGTTGTAACCGGGCGGCGCGGAGACACACTCACCGAGCATGACGCTGGAGCGCGTGCTATCGCCGTAATACAGGTTATCGGGGCGAATGGCGCGATGGGTGATGCCGTTGAACGCCAATTTGCCAAGGATCGAAGCCACCGGTTTGAGAACTTGATTCATCATCATGGTCTGGCCCAAGGGCTTGATCTTGCCCCCGAGCTTCGGCATCAGGGCCCCGCCCAGGGGTTTCTTGAGGAGAACCACTTTGTGCCTTTGGCCATCCTCGGGCCAATCGACGGCGCCGAATTCCAGCAGCCTCAGGATTTCAGGGTTCGGGAGCAATTTCAACTTCATCAGGACGCTGTCACGCAGCGGCGCGTTGCCATCACAGATCAGGGCGAAGATATATTCATTGCCGTCGCGTAGATCCTTGGCGGCGAAGGCCCGGGCCGTCGGCGAATCGAGATGCGGCAACCGCTTGGAAGGCGAGATCTCGAAGTCGTCATCCATGATGACCACAGGCAGATCGACCGCCTCATCCACGGCATCGTTTTCGGCCATATTGCTCTCAATTGCAGTTTGTACGTTCATCTCTTTAGCTCAACGGGCTTGGTTATAAATCGGGGTTGGTGAATCACCCGGAAACCACGAACAATCTAGCGCGGCCAAGCAAACGTAACGTTAACGCTAGTGGTTAACCGGACAATTTATCTTGCATTTTAGATAATTAGCGGCATCGGCGGCTGTCCGGACCGCAGGAATATACTGGTATTATAAGGATTTAGTCGGTAAAGGGGTCGTGGACCAGGATGGTATCCTCGCGCTCGGGGCTGGTGGACAACAGTGCCACCGGGGCCTCGATAAGCTCCTCGATGCGGCGGATATACTTGATGGCAGTGGCCGGCAGCTCGGCCCAGGTCCGGGCCCCACGGGTGCTCTGCTGCCACCCTTCCAGGACCTCATAGACCGGTTCAACCTTGCACTGGATGTTGATCGCCGCCGGCATATAGGACCACGCCTCGCCGCCATTGCGGTATCCGGTACAGACCTTAAGCTGGTCGATGCCATCGAGGACATCGAGCTTGGTCAGCGCGATGCCATGGATGCCGCCGATCTTGATCGCCTGGCGGACCAGGACGGCGTCGAACCAGCCACAGCGCCGCCGCCGGCCGGTGACGGTGCCGAACTCGTGGCCCCGTTCGCCCAGGAGCTCGCCGATCTCGTCATCGAGCTCGGTCGGGAACGGTCCGGCCCCGACCCGTGTGGTATAGGATTTTGTGATGCCGAGGACGTAGTCCACGCCTCCCGGTGCGATCCCCGCCCCCACCGCCGCGTGCCCGGCCAGGGTGTTCGACGAGGTCACGAACGGATAGGTGCCGTGATCGACATCGAGCATGGCCCCCTGGGCGCCTTCGAACAGGATGCGCTTGCCCGAACGCCGGGCCGCGTCGAGGCGCAGCCACACCGGCTCGGCGAAAGGCAGAATCTTGGGCGCGACCTCCCGTAGGGCGCCGATCAACTCGTCCCGGTCGACCTCCGGCGCCCCCATGCCCCGCAACAGGGCGTTGTGGTGGGCGAGCAGGTTGTCGACCCTGGCTTCCAAGACCTGGTCATCGGCCAAATCACAGACCCTGATGGCGCGCCGCGCCACCTTGTCCTCATAGGCCGGGCCGATGCCGCGGCCGGTGGTGCCGATGCGGTCCGAGCCACGGGCGTCCTCGCGGACCTGGTCGAGAAGCGGGTGCAGGGGCAGGATCAGCGTCGCGTTCTCGGCGATGCGCAAATTGTCGGTGGTGATCTCCACCCCCTGGCTGCGCACTTGGGCGATCTCTTCGAGCAGGGCCCAGGGATCGATGACGACGCCGTTGCCGATGATCGAAAGCTTGGACTTGCGCACGACGCCAGACGGCAACAGGCTGAGCTTGTAGGTTTCACCATTGATCACCAGGGTATGGCCGGCATTGTGGCCACCCTGAAAGCGCACCACCACGTCGGCGCGCTCGGACAGCCAATCGACGATCTTGCCCTTGCCTTCGTCGCCCCATTGGGCGCCGACCACCGCGACATTGGCCATGGCGATTCAGACCTTACTCGATGGGGATTCAATCAACGGGAACCACCTTGCCCGACCGCCAAACGTGGCTGCAGCCCATACGCCGGGCCTGGGCATCAACATCATCGCTCTCTTCCACGGCGGCCACCGTTACCCAACCGTCCTGGCGAAGCTTGCCGGCGTCGGCGGCGGGCGTACCCCAGGCGACGAACACCATTTTCCGTGGCTTGGCGCCGGGAAGCGCGTGCATCAGGGTATCCATGAACAGGGAAAATCCGGTGGCCGGCTCGCCACCGCCGTTGCCGGCCAAATAGCGTCCGCCACGGCCGAGCTCGCCGCGAATATTGCGGGCGAATAGGACGAAACTGATACCGCTGTGATATTCGAAACCGCGGTTTTCCACCGGATCGATGGTGAGGGTAAGGCCGGGCACCGCTTGGGAGACGAGCTCGACCACATCGGCGAGGCGCTGGCACTCTTGCTTCGCCGCCACCGGCAGATCCAGGCCCGAGAGTTCGCTCAAGCTCCTCCTCGCCGGCCCCGCCGCGGCCAACAAGGCGCCGAGAATGCTGGCGGCATCGCCACCGAGAGCGGCAACCGCGGCCGCGTCCTTGCGGTCCAGCGCCGCCCGCGCCTTGGCGGCGTCCCCGCCAGCGAGGCCATGGGCCGCGCACACCGCCGGCACCAGGGTCGGCACCGTCAAATCGACCGAAAGGTCTTTGAGGCCGGCGTCCACCAACTGCTCCGCGGCGAGGGCAATGATCTCGGCATCGGCGGCGCTGGTCTCGGCCCCGATCAGCTCGACCCCGGCCTGGCCGAATTGGCGCTCGGAGCGCAATTGGGTGCCCGAGACCCGCAACACCTGACCGGCATAGCAAAGCCTGAGCGGCCGCGGCGCGTCCTTGAGACGGGTGGTGGCGATGCGCGCGATCTGCAGCGTCATGTCGGCCCGCACGCCCATCATGCGGCGCGATTCCGGGTCCATGAGCCGGAAGGTCTGGTCCGACATTGACGGGCCATCGCCGCCGAGCAAGGTTTCCTCGAACTCCACCAGGGGCGGCTTGACCTGCTCGTAACCGTGGCTGGCGAAGCCCTTGAGGAGCCGATTGACGATCATGGCTTCGAAGCCGGCGTCGGGCGGCAAGATGTCGTTCATGCCCGGTGGCAGCAAGGCCTCGCGTGCATCTTTACTCATAATCTCTCAATCCCGTGACTATCTTGGACCGGATCCAGGCGGCCATCCGCTCCGCCCGGTGTGTTACCGGGTTTGCCGGCAAACGGCAAACGAAATACGGCCCGGAAGCGATGGCCTGATCAAAAGCTCAGGACCTGAACCTGCACCACATGGGGGATGGCGCGCACCTTGGCGATGATATCGGTGGTCAGGGGCTGGTCGACATTGACCAGGGCGATGGCTTCGCCGCCGAAGGTGGTCCGGCCCAGCTCGAAGGTGGCGATATTGACACCGGCGTCGCCCAGGGTCCGGCCGAGATTGCCGACGAAGCCCGGCTTGTCGAGGTTGGTGACATAGAGCATGTTGGCGCCGAGTTCGGCCTCCATGACGATGCCGTTGACATTGACGATGCGGGGTTTGTCGCCGAACAGGGTGCCGGTGACGGTGCGGATCCGATTTTCGGTCTGCACCTGCAGGTGAATCTGGGTCTGGTAGTCGGTGGCCCGCATGTTGGTGACTTCGGTGACATCGATATCGCGGTCACGGGCGATCACCGGGGCGTTGACCATGTTGACCGACCCGGCTTCCAGGACCGGCGACAACAGGCCTTTCAGCAGCGCCGAGGTCAAGGGATGGGTGTTGAGCCCGGCCACCTGACCTTCATATTCGATACTGACCGCCTTGACCCCGGTCCGCACCAGTTGCCCGGCGAAGCTCCCGAGCTGTTCGGCCAGGAGCATATAGGGCATGAGCTTGGGCGCGTCCTCGGCGCTGACCGAGGGCACGTTGAGGGCGTTGACCACGGCCCCGGTGGTGAGGTAATCGGACATCTGCTCGGCGACCTGGAGGGCGACGTTCTCCTGGGCCTCGGTGGTCGCGGCGCCAAGATGGGGTGTCGCCACCACCTGCTCCATGCCGAAATAGATGCTGTCGGTGGCCGGCTCTTTCGCGAACACATCGACCGCCAGACCCGCCACATGGCCGCTATCAAGGGCCGCCTTCATGTCCTGTTCGACGACGAGCTCGCCGCGGGCGCAATTGATGACGTACGCCCCCTTCTTCATCTTGGCGATGGCCGCGGCGTCGATCATGTCGCGGGTGGCGTCGGTCAGGGGGGTATGCAGGGTGATGAAATCGGCACGGCCGAGAACCTCGTCCAAATCCGCCTTCTCGACCCCGATATCCTTGGCCCGCTCCGGCGACAGGTAGGGATCGTAGGCGATCACCCTCATCTTCAGCCC
>JAZFWG010000006.1:0-17125 GCA_036448135.1 Alphaproteobacteria bacterium | reverse complement strand
TTGAGGTTTTGGGCGGTGGCGGCCATGAGGACCTGCTCGGAGGCGCACCTCAGGCGGCGTAGTCGCAACCGTCCGAGCTTGATGCGCGTCTTGAGTTCGGCGAACAGCAATCGATCTTGTAGAGCTGGTAGGCCTCGGTCCTGGCCAGATCCCGTACGGTTTGCCGCGCCGGATTATGTGATAACCTTGATCCCATGTGGACCGACGTTGTCGATCTCAGGGATTTCTATGCCACCAGCCCGGGGCGGATGGCCCGGCGCCTGCTCAACCGGCGCCTCCGCGCCATCTGGCCCGATCTCACCGGCCAGCGCGTCCTCGGCCTGGGCTATCCGGTGCCCTATCTCGGCGTCTATCAGGACGAATCCGAGCGCACATTGGCGGTGATGCCGGCGCTGCAAGGGGTGTTGCACTGGCCGCAATCGGGCCCCAACCAAGTGGCGCTGGCCGACGAGGCCGAACTGCCGTTCCCCGACCAGTCCCTCGACCGGGTGATGTTGATCCACGCGCTGGAATTCAGTGAGCAGGTGCGCCCCATGCTGCGCGAGGCCTGGCGCGTGATGACCTCAGGCGGCCGGCTCTTGGTGGTGGTGCCGAACCGGCGCGGCATCTGGGCGCGGTTGGAGCGCACGCCGTTCGGCCGTGGCCAACCCTACACCTACGGCCAGCTGTCCCGATTGCTGCGCGAAAACCTGTTCACCCCGGTCACCAACGCCGCCGCGCTTTATGCCCCGCCGAGCGCATCGCGCATGATGCTGTCGACGGCGCCGGCCTGGGAACGGCTGGGGTCGCGCTGGTTCAGGACCGTCGCCGGTGTCGTCATCATCGAGGCCTCGAAGCAGATCTACGCCGCGTCCGCGGTGAGCCAGCGCCGCCGCCGCGGGCGCCGGCCGGCCTATCTTCCCGTCGGCCAGGGCTCGCCAAGGAGCATCACCGGGGCGTGTTAAAGCGCAAGCGTCAGGCGAGGACGAAAACCGCTTGTTCGCCCAGCAGGTTGGCGAGCGGGCTGGTGGGCCGGACTTCGCGGGTGTTGCCGCCATGGCCGACGGTGAAGCAGCGCTCGATGGTGATTCCCAGCTCGTCGCAAAGAATGACGAAATCCCGGATGGTGCAGAGACGGATATTGTCGGTGTTGCACCAGTCGTGTTCGTCGGCGTCGGAAACCGGCATGCGGCCCTGGAACAACAATTGGGTCCGCACCCGCCAGTAACCGAAATTGGTGATGGAGACGATGGCCCGCTTGCCGATGCGCAGGAACTCGGTGACGATCTGCCGGGGGTCGTGGATCGATTGCAAGGTTAGCCCGAGGATGACGTAGTCGAAGGCCTCGGACGGGTAGTCCTTGAGGTCGGTTTCGGCGTCGCCCTGGATCACCGACAGGCCCTGGCTGACGCAGGCATTGACCCGGCTGGGGTTGATCTCGATGCCGCGGCCGTCGACGCCCTTGTACTGGGTGAGGTGGTCGAGCAGGGCGCCGTCGCCGCAGCCGACGTCCAGCACCCGGCTTCCTTCCTTCACTAGATCCGCCACCAGCTGCAGATCGGTGCGGATCCTGTCCGGCGGGGCGGTTTGCCAGCGTTGGATGGGGGCTTGGGTGTTCATGTTAGCGTCCTACCCCTGGCCACCGGGCCTCAGCGCGTCCTGAGCGCGCCGTCGAGGAAGCCCGCCAGCGTCTTATGATACTCGGGAAAATCGAGCAGAAAGGAATCATGGCCCAGATCGGTCTCGATCTCGACGAAACTGACATTGGCGGCGACGGCATTGAGGGCTTGGACGATCTCGCGGTTGTCCACAGTCGGGAACATCCAGTCGCTGGTGAACGAGATGACGCAGAACCGGGTCCGGGTGCCGCGGAAGGCCTCGGCCAGCACCCCGCCATATTCGGCAGCGAGGTCGAAATAGTCCTGGGCCCGGGTGATGTAGAGGTAAGAATTGGCGTCGAAACGGTCGACGAAGGTGCTGCCCTGGTGGCGCAGGTAGCTTTCGATCTGGAAATCGGCGTCGAACCCATAGGTAAAATCCTTGCGGTCCTGAAGGTTGCGGCCGAATTTCTGGTGCAGGGACTTTTCCGACAGATAGGTGATATGCGCCCCCATCCGCGCCACCGCCAGGCCCCGGTGGGGCCGCTTGCCCTGGTTGAGATAGTCGCCGCCGCACCAGTCGGGGTCGGCCATGATGGCCTGGCGGCCGACCTCGTGGAAGGCGATGTTCTGGGTCGAGGTCCGCGCCGCCGTCGCGATCGGCACCGCCGAGAACACCCGGTCCGGGTACCGCGCCACCCAGTCGAGAGCCTGCATGCCGCCCATGGAACCGCCGATGACACAGAACAGCTGATCGATGCCGAGATGGTCGATCAAGAGTTTCTGGGCCTTGACCATGTCACCGATGGTGATGACCGGAAAATCGAGGCCATAGGGCTTGCCGGTGGCCGGGTTGTCTTCCTTGGGGCCTACCGTACCCATGCAACTGCCGAGGATGTTGCAGCCAATGACGAAATAGCGCTCGGTATCCAGGGGCTTGCCGGGGCCGACCATGAGGTCCCACCATCCCTTCCTTCCCGTCATCGGGTGGTCGCCGGCGAGGAATTGATCGCCGGTCAGGGCATGGCACACCAAAATGGCGTTGGATTTGTCGGCATTAAGGCTGCCATAGGTCTGGTAGGCGACGGTGAAGGGGCCGAGATCGACGCCGCAGTCGAGCCGGAGCGGGGTCTTGCCCCCAAGCTCGACCTTGAAGCCGGGCAGATCCCTGGTCTCGGGACTGGTGGTTCCGGAGTCTTGCGGCATGATCTATGGCCCAGTCCTTAGGCGTAATCGGGTGTGATTGCTAGGGGCCAGGGGCAAAACTGTCAACGTTTTCTTTGATTTTGGGGGCGTGGGAGACTATGACTTTCCCCCTAATTTGACCCCCTGATCTTGGCCCCCTGAATTTCGGCGCCCGGGTGTGACATGGAACCTTCCCAGGAAACCCTTGAGGAGTTGCGTCGTGCGATCGACGATATCGACGATGCCATCCACGATCTGTTGATGCGCCGGGTTGAGGTGGCGGAGCGGATCGGCGCCGTCAAGGGCGATGGCGCCGGGCCGTTTCTGCGCCCCGCCCGCGAGGCCGAGGTCCTGCGCCGCCTGGCAAAACGCCACTCAGGCGCCTTTCCCCGCCGTGATTTGGTGCGGATCTGGCGTGAAATCATGTCGTCCCTGGTGCGCCTGCAGGGGCCGTTTTCCATGGCCGTTTTTGATCACGACGGCGCCGGCTGCCTCAATCTGGCGCGGGATCAATATGGCAGCCATACCCCTGTCACCATCTGTGATGCCCCCAGCGAGGCCGTGCGGTATGTGGCGTCGGGAGAGGCGACGGTGGCGGTGCTGCCGTTTCCCACCGAAGAGGATGCCGAGCCCTGGTGGCCGCTCTTGCTCGCGGCCGAGGAGAACGGCCCGCAAATCATCGCCCGCATCCCCTTCTCCCCCGATCCCGGTGCCGCCGGAGATGAGCCCCAGGCGCTGGCCATCGCCATGATGATACCGGAGCCCACCGATGATGACCGCTCGATCGTGGTGATCGAGACCGATGACGACATCAGCCGGGCAAAACTGAATGAGAATTTCGCCGCGGTCGGGCTTAATCCCCTGTTCTCGGCGGAACGCGCCGGAACCCCGGGACGCCGCGGCTGGCTCAACCTGGTGGAGTGCGAGGGCTTTATCCTGGCCGAGGAGGAGAGGATCACCCTGCTCGTGGAAAATCTCGGCGAGATGGTGACCGCGATCCACTACCTCGGCGCCTATGCGGCGCCGCTGGGGCCAGACGACATGGCGCCTGCCTCCGGGGAGCGGTCATGACCGCATCAGCCATCATCACGCCGCGTCCGGGGATCGAGGGGATCGAGCCCTACGAAGGCGGCGAATCCACCCTCGAGCACCGCGAACGCGTGATCAAGCTTTCGTCCAACGAAGGCGCCTTGGGGCCCAGCCCGCGCGCGGTCGCGGCCTACCAGGCGGCGGCAGCGGAGATCCACCGCTATCCCGACGGGCACTCATCCGAGCTTCGCCGCGCCATCGCCCGGCGCTTCGGCCTCGATGCCGCGCGCATCGTCTGTGGCGCCGGCTCCGACGAGCTGTTGTGCCTCCTGGCCCGGGCCTATGCCGGGGACGGCGACGAGGTGATCCATAGCGAGCATGGCTTCCTGATGTATTCGATCATCGCGCGCTCGGTCGGCGCCCAACCCATTGCCGCGCCCGAGACCGGCCTCAAGGCCGATGTCGATCAATTGCTCAGCCTTGTCACCGGGCGGACGCGGCTTCTCTATCTCGCCAATCCCAACAACCCGACGGGGAGCTACCTCGACGCCGGGGAGTTGCGGCGTCTGCACCAAGGGCTGCCTGAACATGTCCTGCTGGTGATCGATTCCGCCTATGCCGAATTCGTCACCAATGATGACTATTCGCCGGGCATCGATCTGGTCGATGGCGCCGCCAATGTGGTGATGACCCGCACCTTTTCGAAGATCTTCGCCCTCGGGAGCCTGCGTCTTGGTTGGGCCTACGCCCCGCCCGCGGTGGTGGATATCCTCAACCGCTTGCGCATGCCGTTCAACGTCACCGCGCCGACCCAGGCGGCGGGGATCGCGGCGGTCGGGGATTTGGAATTCACCGAAGCGGCCAGGCACCATAACGAGGTCTGGCGCGCTTGGCTCGCCGACCGCCTGGTCAAGGCCGGACTCAAAGTTGCGCCCAGCGCGGGGAATTTCCTGCTGGTGTGCTTTCCCGACGATGCCTCGCGGGATGCCGCCGCCGCCGACGGTTTCCTCAACAGCCGCGGCATTATCGTCCGCCGCCTCGGCAAATACGGCCTGGGCGGATGTTTGCGCATCACCATCGGGACCGAAGTGGAAATGCACGCGGTCGCCGACGCCCTCGATGATTTCATGAACAGTGCCTCCGTGCGGCCGGGATCACGGTAACCACCATGGCAAAAACACCCACCGCCCAATCAAGCGCGAAAATCGCCACGCACGGCGGCGAATTGTTCGCCCGGGTCGCATTGGTCGGCCTCGGGCTGATCGGGTCGTCCCTGGCCCGGATGATGAAGCGCGAGGGCCTCGCCGGTCACATTGCAGGCGTGGCGCGAAGCGAGCAGACCCGGAACCGCGCCCTGAAGCTCGGCTTCGTCGACAGCATCACCGCCGATGCCGGCGAAGCCGCCGCCGATGCCGATCTGGTGGTGATCTGCACCCCGATTGGCACCTACGCCGGCATCGCCCAGGCCATCACCGGCAGGCTCAAGCCAGGCGCGATCCTCGCCGATGTGGGATCGGTGAAGCAGGCGGTGATCGATTACCTGGCGCCGGCGGTGACTGAAGGGGTCCATCTGGTACCCTGCCATCCGGTGGCGGGGACCGAGCATTCGGGCCCCGATGCCGGCTTCGCCGAATTGTTCGAGGACCGCTGGTGCATCCTGACGCCGCCACCGGGAACCGATGAGGCGGCGGTGGCCAAGGTGACGGAACTGTGGCGGCGCGCCGGCTCCCAAGTGGACATCATGGACGCCGCCCATCACGACCTGGTGCTGGCGATCACCTCCCATCTGCCCCATCTCATCGCCTACACCATCGTCGGCACCGCGACCGATCTCGAAGTCCACCTCAAGTCGGAGGTCATCAAATTCGCCGCCGGCGGGTTCCGTGACTTCACCCGTATCGCCGCCTCCGATCCGGTGATGTGGCGGGATATCTTCCTCAACAACCGCGAAGCGGTGCTGGAGATGCTGGGGCGCCTGAATGAGGACCTGGCGGTATTGCAGCGGGCGATCCGCTGGGGCGAGGGCGATAAGCTTGAAGAGCTGTTTAAGCGGACCCGCGACATCCGCCGGTCCATCATCGACGCCGGACAGGCCTAGAACCACTTAAGCCGCGGCACCTTCATCAGCGCCACCGGCCCGACGAACAGCTTGCCGTCCTGCACCGTCAGGGGAATCTTGAGTTCGGCCGGCCCACCGCCTCCCGGGCGCTTGGCCAGAAGCGACAACAGCATCTTCGCCGTGTCCGCGTCCCGTGCCTTAATCGCCCTTGCGGCGGCCAGGGCATCGATGGTCTGATTGAAACCGGTGATGGTGGCGGTCATGGCGAGAAGCGGCTGCAAGTCATGATCCAGCGCCAGGGTCCCCGTCGCCGAGAAATTGAGCGGCCCCCAGTGAACCAGCAGAGTCTCGATATCGACGGTGCCGCCATCGTCGCGCCATTTGATGATATCACCGATGCCAAGGCGGCCCGCCAGCGGCCCCAATACCGTGGCCTCCAGCGTCACGGTGTCGATGCGCCGGCCGAGCGGAAGGCGTCTTTGGCCTTGGCCCCCGGGCTTTGGCAGGGTGATGCCCAAGACGCCGAGCGAAACATTCGCCGTCGGTGTACGGTGATCGGCGCCGGCAAGCGGCTGATGACTGGCGATGAGGATCAGCTGTTGGATGGCGAGGCCGCCCTCGGCGTCCTTGGCACCGGCGCCCGCCGGGACGGCGGTGATGGTCCGGGCGTCAAGATCGAGATCATTGGCGCCGTTCGCACCGGCGCCGAGCCGCACCCGGCCCGAGGCGGCGGTGACGGCAATGTGCCGCGGCCCATGCCGGGAGGTGTAGCGGACGCGGTGTAAACCTCCGAGCCCGATGACCATGTGGTCTATGTCCCAGGGCTTGACCGTGAGTGTGAGCCCCTTGGGCGGACGCCATTGCCACGGCGTCTCGCCATTTTTACGGCCAATCACCGGCTCCGCGATATGGCTGCGGAAGGCCAGGGGAAATCCCTCGACCTTGATCTCCCCATAGGTGACGAAATTGCCTTGGTCGCGCCAGTCCCGGGCCCAGCCGTCGATGCCGTCCCGCACCAGCCCGGCGCCGGAAAACCAGGCGGCAACAAGGCCAACACCGAGGCCCAACACCGCCAAGGCGGTCCATGTAAACCACGACCTGTTCAGCGCCATCAGCCTTTCCACGCGCCCGTTCTTGCCCTTTGCCTGTATAGTCCGTGAACCCGCCACCGTCGAGTACGGACCCTAGCTTGGACGAACGTGAACATGATCGATAAGCTGGGCGACATCTGGGTTTTTGCCTACGGGTCGTTGATGTGGAACCCCCAGTTCGACCATCAGGGCATGGCGCCGGCCTTGCTGCGGGGCTATCACCGGTCGTTCTGTGTCTATTCCCATGTCTGGCGCGGCACCAAGGAGCGCCCGGGGCTGGTGCTGGGGCTCGATTCCGGCGGCTCGTGCAGGGGCCAGGCCTTTCTCATCGCCGCCGCCAACGCGGCCCGCGTGCTCGAATATCTCGACCGCCGCGAACGGGTGACCGAGGTTTACTTAAGGCGTTCGGTTCCAGTGATGGTGACGCCACCCGGCGCCGCCGCCATCCGGGTCATCGCCCATACCTATGTGGTCGACCGCGGTCACCACCAATACGCCGGCAAGCTGCCACCCGACGAGGCGGCGGCATTGATCTTCCAGGGAAGCGGCAGAAGCGGCCCCAACTACGAATATCTGGCGAGCACCGTCGTCCATCTCGACGAGATGGGCATCAAGGAAAGCCCGTTGCATGTGCTCGATGAAAGGGTGCGGGGGTTGATGGAAGCCGAAATCAATACCTGACGGCGCAGCGCCAGGGATGCACCCTCAACCGCATTTGGAATAGGCGCAGGAGACGCAGACGTCGCAGTTTTCCTGGCGTACGACGCCGGCCTCGCCGCATTTGGGGCATTGGCGGAAGGGAATTTCGTCGAGTCCCACCACCTGTTTGATCGCCTCCGGGCCGGGCACCTCGGCGCCGGCGGTACCCTCGGCCTGGGCCACGAAGCCGATGTCGATCATATGGGCCTCGATGACATCGCCGATGGCGGCCAGCAGCGAGGGCACGTACCTGCCCTCGACCCAATGGCCGCCGCGGGGATCGAACACCGCCTTCAATTCCTCGACCACGAATGAGACATCGCCGCCGCGCCGGAACACGGCGCTGATCATCCGAGTCAACGCCACCATCCAGGCGAAATTCTCCATGTTCTTGGTGTTGATGAAGATCTCGAAGGGGCGCCGGCGGCCATCCTGGACCACGTCGTTGATGGTGATGTACATGGCGTGGTCGCTTTCCGGCCACTTGATCTTATAGGTCTTGCCGGGAAGCTCTTCGGGGCGCTGGAGGGGCTGGGTCATATAGACCACGGCGCCGGCCTCGAAGCTGTCCTCGGGCCGCGCCGGCGGCGTTTCCAGGGCAAGCTCCTGTTGCATCACCGGCGCCGGGGCGCCCTCGGCTTTGAGCACCGCCCCGGTCACCGCATTGGGCCGGTAGGTGGTGCAGCCCTTGCAGCCGGTGTCATAGGCGCGGCGATAGATGTCCTTGAAATCCTCGAAGGTGATGTCGACCGGCAGGTTGATGGTCTTGGAGATCGAGCTGTCGATATATTTCTGCACCGCCGCCTGCATGGCGATGTGCTCGTGGGGCTTTAGATGCTGGGCATCGGTGAAATAGTCGGGCAGGGGCACGTTCTCACCCTTGAGGCGCCGGTAAAGACGGGTGGCGTAATCGGTGACCTCTTCTTGTGTACGGTTACCGTCGGGAAGGGTGATGGCGCGCGAATAGGTGAAGCTGTAAACCGGTTCCAGGCCCGAGGACACATTGTCGGCGAACAGTGAAATCGTCCCGGTCGGCGCCACCGAGGTCAGCAGCGCGTTACGGATGCCGTGCTTGGCGATGGCGTCGCGGATGTCGTCGTCAAGCTCGCGGACGGTTTCGCCGGCAAGATAGGGTTCGGCATCGAACAGCTCGAAGGCGCCCTTTTCCGCCGCCAGTTCGGTGGACGCCAGATAGGCGGCGCGCTGGATTTCCTTGATCCAGCTTTGCGACAAGGCCACCGCCTTCTCGCTGCCATAGTGAACCCGGCACATGATCAGGGCGTCGGCAAGCCCGGTGATGCCGAGGCCGATGCGCCGCTTGCTGCGGGCCTCCCGTTCCTGCTGAGGCAAAGGGAAGCCGGAGACGTCGATGATGTTGTCCATCATGCGCACGGCGACGGGAACCAGCTCACGAAGCCGCGCCATATCGAGCGCGGCCGAATGTTCGAAGGGATCGCGGACCAGACGGGCGAGATTGATCGAGCCCAACAGGCAGGCGCCATAGGACGGCAGGGGTTGCTCGCCGCAGGGATTGGTGGCGTGGATCTCCTCGCAGTAATGGAGATTGTTGCGCCGGTTGACACGGTCGATGAAGATGACCCCGGGCTCGGCGCAGTCATAGGTCGCACCCATGATCTTGTCCCACAACTGGCGCGCCGAGATGGTCTTGTAACAGACCCCGTCGAAGGCGAGTTCCCACGCGCCGTCGCTTTCGACCGCGTCCATAAAGGCATCGGTCACCAGCACCGAGAGGTTGAACATGCGCAGCCGTCCGGGCTCGCGCTTGGCGTCGATGAAGGCCTCGATATCGGGATGGTCGCATGCGAGCGTCGCCATCATGGCGCCGCGGCGCGAGCCCGCGCTCATGATGGTTCGGCACATTGCATCCCAGACATCCATGAAGGACAACGGCCCCGAGGCATCGGCCCCGACGCCGCGGACCGGCGCGCCCTTGGGCCTGAGGGTGGAGAAATTGTAGCCGATGCCACCGCCCTGTTGCAGGGTCAGCGCCGCTTCGGTGAGATTTTCGAAGATGCCGGTCATGTCGTCGGGGATGGTGCCCATGACGAAACAGTTGAACAGCGTCACCTTGCGCTTGGTTCCGGCGCCGGCGATGATGCGCCCGGCGGGCAGGAATTCGAAATTCTTGATGGCGTCGAAGAAGCGCTCGGCCCAGGCTTGCGGGTCTTGTTCCGGCTCGGCAAGGGCGCCGGCTACTCTTCGCCAGCTATCCTCGACGGTTTTGTCCACAGGCTCGCCGGCGGCGGATTTGAAACGGTATTTCATGTCCCAGATCTGCTGGGAAATGGCTGTGATACCGGTCATTGTTTGCTCCGCCGGGCCGGAAATTGACCGTTCCCGGCCCGGATTCTGGTCCCGATCCCCGGTGTGATCATCGGGACGCCCCGGGGCTCCCCACGCGGCCATGGTAAAAAGCCTAGAAACCTAAGGGAATCGAGACCCCTTTCCGATGGTCGGTGATAGGCGACCCAATGAGAATAATTGCATTCTAGGAACCCGCCCGGAAGGCGTCAAGAGAATGTTCCTGTTATGTTTCTGTCGGGCAAATTGTGCTTAAGCCTTTGGCGCAATTGCCGGAACCGGTGAATACCCGCAATTCGAAAGCGGGCAATGAAAACTTATCCACCGAGTTGTCCCGGGTGATTCGACGGCGGTAGTGCACCTTTTCCGGCACCTGATCCTCAACTTGCGCTTGGCGCCGCGCCGCTTTCGTTCTTGACCCCGGCTTCGAGGCGCCGGGTCGCGGTTTCGATGCGCCGTTCGAGCTCATTCATGAATTCCTCGCGCGCAAGCCCGGGCGCGATCGGGGCCAGGAACTCCAAGGTGATGGTTCCGGGCTGCTTGACGAAGGCGCGGCGGCCCCAGAACAGACCTGAATTCACCGCCACCGGCACCACCGGGCGTTCCAGTTCCTTGTAAAGGGCGGCAATGCCAGGCTGATAGCGCCGGTGTAGTCCGGGGGCGACCCGCGTTCCTTCAGGAAATATGATCACGGACCGTCCCTGGCCAATGGACTCCCTGGCGCCGCGGACCAGTGATCTCAGCGCCCGGGCGCCACCGCCCCGGTCGATTCCGATCATGCCGGCGTGGCGCGCATACCAGCCATAGAAGGGGATCAGGAACAGCTCCTTCTTGATCGCCAGGCTGGGCGAGCCCAACAGCGCGGGGAAGGCAAAAGTGTCCCAGGCCGACTGGTGCTTGGAGGCGAAGATCACGGGTCCATCGGGGATGTTTTCGCGGCCCTCGACCCTGTGGCCGAGCCCGGTGATGCCGGCCAACAGGGCGAGCACGGCCCGCGACCACAAACTGCCACCCGCCATCATCATCCTTTGCGGTGCCACCATGAGCGGGAAATAGACCACAACTGTGACCGTTGTGAGCACGAAGACGCACAGATAGAACAGTGCCGAGCGCAGGACCGTCATCGCCGCCCACCGGGCTTGGCCACGCCGCCACTTTTGGCGACAAGGCCAGCGGTCAGGGACACCAGATATTTGAAATGTTCATGCAGGATCAGTCTTGTGGTGCCGGGCCAGTTCCACCAGTCCTCACCCTTGAAATTCTTCGGGAACACCGGGTGGGGAATCACGGTGATGGCGGGCATGGCGCGGCGGAATTCCAACAGCGAGCGCTGCATATGGTAATTGGCCGTGACCAGGCGTAGTGAACGGAAATTTTCCTTGGCCATCCATTGGGCGGTCTCATATGCATTGCCCGCGGTGTCGTCGGCGGTGTAGCCGAGGGCGACGCAGCATTCCAATTCCTTCGGCGCCTGGCGCGACATGCGCAACAGTTCGGCCACGTCGATACCGCGGTAGACGCCGGATACGAACAGCTTCTTGGCCTGTTTTTTCGCCAGAAGCTCGAAACCGGCCCGAAGCCGGTCGCTGCCGCCAGTGAGCACGACCACGGCGTCGGTCGGGCTCGACGGGTTCTCGACCAGGCGAGGGATGTGTTCGGCGAACCACACCAGCGCCGCGGTCCAACCGGCGATGATCGTCAACATCACCCCCGTGGTCCGCCTCGCCAGGCGCCACCGGCTACGAGTAATGGCCATCCCATTCCTTCACGGCATCCGCGCCAGCACCTTGAGCACGGTGACGCGGGCGGTGATCATGCTGATCAGGGCGACAATCACCGGGATTGCGGCCAACATTAGCCATTGCGACAGATCGAGCGACATTTTCGGCATCAAGGACGCCTGCAACTGACCCGAAATCACGCCGAGCGCCAGCAAGGTCGCGGCGGCGAGGACGAAACCGATAATGCTGCCGCTCAATCCAAGACCCAGGGCCTGGAACTGGAACTGCCGCGCCACGTAACCGTCCTGGGCGCCGATAAAGTGCATGAGCTCGATAAACTCATGATGGATGGAAAGGCCGGCCCGGGTCACGAAGATGACCGTGGCGACGGCGGCGGCGCTGACCAGGAAGACGATGCTGGCGGCAATCAACTGGGTGAAACGGGCGAGCAGGATCAAACGGTCGAGCCATTTCCTATGGTCGTCGACGGTGGTGCCGGGCACGGCGCCATCCAACACCGCGCTCAGACCATCCATGTTGATCCGGGCGTCGGGCCGGATCTTGACGTCGATCAGCGCCGGCAGCGGCAATTCGGCGGCGAAGTCGCCGGTGCCGAGCCAGGGCTCGAGCAGGGCCTTGATCTCGGCATTGCCGAGCACCCGGACCTCGACGATGCCGGGGGTGCCGCGCAGGACCTTTATGGCTTTGGCCACGCGCTTTCGTTCCCCGGCCTTGGCGTCGCGCCCGGCCGTGGCCTCGCCGGTCAAGGGCGGTATCTGCACCGTCAGGGTTCCGCTCAAACCCCGGTCCCAGCGTCCGGCGGCGTCATTGAGGACCAGAAGCCCGGCAAGGGCCAGGGTCGCGAGATACACCATGATCGCCACCAGCCAAGGCAAAAACCGCCGTGTGGCATCTTGTTGCAAAGGCAGATCGGTGCGGTTTCGCAGCATTACGCTGCCCCCGCGGCGGCGACGCGGCGGATCGTGAGCTCGCCGTCCTCCAGGTGCAGCTGGGCGTGACGGAAACGGGTGACCAGGGCTTCGTTGTGGGTGGCGATGATGACGGTGGTGCCCAGGCGGTTCAGTTCCTCGAACAGATACAAAAGGCGCATGGCGATGACTTCATCGACATTTCCCGTCGGCTCGTCGGCCAACAGCAGGCGCGGCTTGTTCACCACCGCGCGGGCAATGGCGACCCGCTGTTTCTGCCCGCCGGAAAGGGTCTCCGGATGGGCGTCGAGGCAATCCTTGAGCCCCGCCCACTCCAACAGTTCGGTGACGTTTTCGCGGATCTCGCGTTCCCGGCCGCCGGCGATGCGCAGCGGCAAGGCGACATTGTCCATCACCGTCAGATGATCGAGGAGGCGGAAGGACTGAAACACCACGCCGATTTTCCGGCGCAACGCCGGCAACTCACGGCGCGGCGTCGTCAAGATGTCATGGTCGAACATGGTGACAAGGCCGCGTGACGGGCGGTGGGCCAGATATAACAGCCTCAGCAACGAGGACTTGCCGGCGCCGCTGCGGCCGGTGAGGAAATGAAACGAACCCGGCTCCAGCATGAAGGACACGTCATGCAGAATTTCCGGCCCCAGGCCGTACCGCATGCCGACATTTTGAAAACGGACCACGCTTATGCCGTCTCTTACGAAAATCCTCTTGGGGTACACGCCCGGCCAAAGATGACCGCGGAGGATCGCATAGCCCAAGGCCCCCGTCTAGGGTGTGTGGTCACAAAGGGTTGTGGTGCTGGCGGCCCAGGGATCATGACCGGCTAGGAGCGGAAAGCGCCGCAGTGTCCGCCACTTCAAGCTTTTCGCAACGACGTCCGGTCTTGATCCCTGGGCCGTCCCAGCGGGATTTGCCGGGATTGACCCGGTTTCGCGTCGCGCGTCCTTGAATATGCCCAGCATGTCCTGCGTCCTCGCTCCTAAAACCGGGTCAATCCTGGCAAACCAGCGCCATAATCCTTTATGAGTACAGACCCTAACGCTGGCGTATCGCGCAATAGAAAGTCGACCGCCCGCTTTGGACAATGCGTTTGATCCCGCCCTTACGTCTCACATCACAATCGCAGCCGGGGCAGGGTTCACCCTCGCGGCCATAGACCGCGAAGCGGTGCTGGAAATAACCGAGCTCGCCGGAAGGCTGCACATGGTCGCGCAGGCTCGATCCGCCGGCGGCGATGGCATCGCCCAAGACCTGGCGGATGGCACGGGCGAGGTTTTCCGCTTGCGCCCCCTTGGCGGCGGCGGCGACGCGATGGGCCTGGCGTAAGGGCGCGATGCCGGCATGGTACAGGCTTTCGCAGACATAGATATTGCCCAGCCCGGCGACCACATGCTGGTCAAGAAGCGCCGACTTGATCGGGGTTTTTTTGCCCCGAAGCGCCGCCGCCAGGGCCACGCCATTGAAATCGTTGCCCAGCGGCTCGAGCCCGAGGTCGCGGAACAGGGGATGGGTGGCGATCTCGCTCTCGGGCAAGAGCGTCATCAGGCCGAACCTCCTCGCGTCGTTGAACCGGATCCGGCGTCCCTGGTCGGTCTCGATGATGACATGGTCGTGGCGTCCGGGCGCCGCCGCGCCGTCGGAAAAGCCGGGGGGATCGATCACCATGCGCCCCGACATGCCGAGATGGATCACCCAGACATTGCCATCCTCCAACCGCGCCAAGATGTACTTGCCGAGGCGGTCGAGCCGCTTCACCCGCTGGCCTTGAAGCCGGGCGGCGAAATTCTCGGGAAACGGGATACGGAGGTCTGGACGGCGTTGTTCCACCCTTCTCAGGCATCGGCCTTCGAGGACAGGGGCAAGGCCGCGCCGTACGGTCTCCACTTCAGGCAGTTCGGGCATGACGCCCGTAAAGTAGCGGAAACCGGTCCCGTAGGCTATGTTCGCGCGATGGAAACAGGGCATAGCCAGGACCCCCTACAAGACCCCCAAGCACGCCGGGTGCGCGCCGTGTTCGACGCCGTCGCCGGGCGCTACGACCTGATGAACGATTTGATGAGCGCCGGGGTCCATCGGCTATGGAAGGCGGCGATGATCGACTGGCTGGCGCCGCGGCCGGGGATAAATCTCGCCGATATCGCCGGCGGCACCGGCGACATCGCCTTTCGCGTCATCGACCGGGTCGGCGGCGCCGAGGCCAACCGCGCCCAGGGCGGCAGCGTCACGGTGCTGGACGTCAACGCCAATATGCTCGAGGTGGGGCGAAAGCGCGCCAAGGCCCGCGGTCTCGGTGCGGGCTGCCGTTTCGTCTCCGCCGATGCCGAATCCCTGCCGATACCGGATTCCAGCGTCGATGCCTATACCGTCGCCTTCGGTCTGCGCAATGTCAGCCATATGGACTTAGCGCTAGGAGAGGCCAGGCGCGTGCTCAAGCCCGGCGGGCGGTTCCTGTGCCTGGAATTCTCCCGCGTCGCGGTGCCGCTGCTGGGCGAGCTTTATGACCGCTATTCCTTTGCCGTGCTGCCCCGCCTCGGCGAGATCGTCACCGGCAACGGCGATGCCTACCGCTATCTGGTCGAGAGCATCCGCGCCTTTCCGCCCCAGGACGAATTTGCCACCATGATCACGGCGGCGGGGCTGGACCGGGTGCACTACCGCAACCTCACCGGCGGCATCGCCGCCCTGCACTCGGCCTGGCGGATCTGATTCATGCTACGCGCCGTCCGCAACATCGCCAGGCTTTTGGGGATCGTCCGCACCCTGGCGCGCCATGACGCCCTGTTCCCCCTGGAATTCCTCACCGACGGCAGTGTGGTCGCCGCCACCGCGAAGCTGGTGGTGCGCCTCAGCACCCGCAAGCACGTCGAAAACCTAAGGCCGGGCCAACGGCTTTCGCTGGCGCTCCAGGGGCTCGGCCCCAGCTTCATTAAATTCGGCCAGTCCCTCGCCACCCGCTCCGATCTTATCGGCGACGAGATGGCGGCCGATCTCTCGCAACTTCAGGACCGCTTGGCGCCTTTCGCCACCGCCGAGGCTAGGCGCACCGTCGAGGATGAGTTGTCGACCCCGATCGCTGAGATGTACTCGCAATTCGACGACCAACCGGTGGCGGCGGCGTCCATCGCCCAGGTTCATTTCGCGGTGACAACGGACGGCCGCGAAGTCGCGGTCAAGGTGCTCAGGCCCGGCATCGAAGACGCTTTTGCCCGGGATCTGGATCTGTTCCTGTGGCTGGCGGAAACCATCGAGAACAGCCAGCCGTCGCTCCACCGCCTTAAACCGGTCGAGGTGGTGCGCACCTTCGCCCGGGTGGTGGGAACCGAGATGGATTTGCGCCTCGAGGCCGCGGCGGCGTCGGAGCTCGCCGAAAACTTCGCCGATGATGACAGTTTCAACGTGCCGGAGATCGATTGGCGCCGCACCGCCAAGCGGGTCCTGACCCTCGCCCGCGTCGAGGGCATCCCCATCGACCAGCGCGACGACCTGATCAAGGCCGGCCATGATCCCCGCGCCCTGGTCGAGACCGCGTCCAGGGCCATTTTCAATCAGATTTTCCGCGACGGTTTCTTCCATGCCGATCTTCATCCCGGAAACCTGTTCGTGGCCGCCGATGGCAGCATCCATGCGGTCGATTTCGGCATCATGGGGCGGCTTGATGCCACCACCCGGCGTTATCTCGGCGAAATGCTGCTGGGCTTCCTCGATGGCGACTACCGGCGGGTCTCCGACGTCCATTTCCGGGCCGGCTACGTGCCCGCCGGCCAGTCCCGCGACGAATTCATGCAGGCCTGCCGCTCGATCGGGGCGCCGATCATCGACCTCCCCTTGAATGAGATTTCCATCGCCCGGCTGCTGGCCCAGATGTTCTCCATCACCGTGGCCTTCCAGATGGAAACCCAGCCCCAGCTTCTGTTGCTGCAAAAGACCATGATGGTGGCCGAAGGGCTCGGCCGCATGCTCGATGCGGAGGTCAATATGTGGGACCTGTCCCGGCCCTTGATCGCGGATTGGATCGAAGGAAATCTCGGCGCCGAGGCCCTGTTGCGTGAAACCGCGAAGGAGGTCGCAATGGGCATCGAACGCCTGCCGCACCTTATCAAGGGCGCCGAACGCACCGCCGAGATGTTCGCCGAGGGCGGGCTCAGGCTGCACCCGGATTCGGTGCGCGGGCTGACACAAGGCGGCAACAACCGCGGTGGCGGCGTGGCGGTCTGGCTGATCCTGGCGGTGCTCGCCGCTATACTGGTGGTTCTGTTGTGAACCGGGGCCGGAGCGGATGATCCAAGCAATCCGCCGACACCCCGGGCGTAAGCGCCATTCGGGCCATAGCCACCCCTTAACCACCCTTGGCCCATGATTTCCAACTTCATCTTGTAAAAACCTACCCAGACCGCTAGATTAATCACAGATTTCATTCGTAAATTACGCTGGACCATAACGTGTTGAACAAACGCCATATTCTTCTGATCATCACCGGGGGCATCGCCGCCTA
>JAZFWG010000005.1:0-2081 GCA_036448135.1 Alphaproteobacteria bacterium | reverse complement strand
AGCCCGCCGTCGGAGAGGCCGGGCGGATAGGGCGCCTCGGTCATAAGTTCGTCGCCGTCCCGCGTTATCACCCGGATGGTACAGGGATAGCTGTTGGGCGCGCGTTTGTTCCAATTCTTGTCGCGGTGCATGGTGACGCGGTCCATCAGGGCGACGACCGCAGGATCGAACCACCGCTCACCATCGAACTGGCTGGCGGTGAACGCCCCATCCATCAGAGCCACCGCGACCAGGAAGTAGAAGCTGTGATCCGCCGCCTCGCGCTGGGTCGGGTGGCGGCGGTCGCGGTCTTCCTGCTGGCGTTGGATGAATGGATAATCAGCCATGACGACCTCGATGCGGTCCACCGCGTCGGTCCGTCCGCCGAGGGCGTCATGCATCTTCAGCGCCGCGGCCACCGCGGTCTGACCGGTGGCGAGGCAGGGGTAGCTTTTGACGTTGGCGTTCATGATGGCGAATTCATCTGCCAGCGGCCGCGTCAAGGCGACGAGCGCCTCGCCGGTTTCGAAAACTTGGTGCAGACCCCGCGGATGATCGAATATTGCCAGGGGTCCAGTCATCCCCTCGGCCGCCAACAGGGCCGCGAGCGTTCCCGATTGGGCGACCAGAGGATTGGATACGGACTTGGCGGCTGAAACCATGCCGCCCCTGACGATGGCTGGGGTCGCTGCCCGCGCGGCCCCGAGCGCGATGGCGTGGGCGAGGCGGCCCTCGTCCAGTCCCAACAGGCGTCCGGCCATGGCTGGCGCGACGATGCCCGACACAGTGGTCCCGTCCCACGGGTTTGTGCGTATCATCAGGTCCTTGAGACGGTTGTAGATTTCGTAACCGATCACGACCGCAGAAATGACTTCGAGGCCCGAACTTTGCCGCCATTCCCCGACCGCCAGGGCGACAGCGATATTGTCGCTGGGATGGCCGCCGATCATCGGGCCTTTGGCGGTCGCGCCGATGATGAAGTCGTTGAGGTCGAGAACGCGTATGAGCGTGCCGTTGGCGAGCACCGCGTTGGTCACCGAGGTCTTTCCCGGCCTGCCCAGGATGGTGCATTGGGGCGCGCCGCCGAGGCTATCGACGGTCGACAGGACATCGCCCACCGTTTCGTCGCTGAGCGCCGCCAGCGCACAGCCGATGGAATCGAGAATCAGCAGCTTGGCCTGCTCGATCACGGCCACCGGTAGGTCCGCCGCATCCAGCGCCAGCACCCACCGCGCCAGGTCAACTATGGTGTCTCGATCGGACATCGCCGGGCGCTCAACCAGGCCCGAATTCCGACCACGACATGCACCGCCCAACGGGCTCGGCGACGGTGATCATGTTAAACAGCTGGGCCTCCCCTTTATCTGTTTCTTGGTTTGATTATCACCCCTCCACTGTTAGAGTATGACCTAAATCGATCCGCAAGCACTACCAAAATAGGGAAAAATAACAGGAGCTTATGGCCCTCTAGGGCCGCGGTGCGATGTTCGGTATGGGGGGGCGGCCATGGCAGGGAATCATCGGCGGAGCGGAAGTATCCGTGCGCGCGCGGGCGAATAATCGAACAAGCCCGTCACGCCGATGGCGGCCCGGCCGGAGACTAAAATCGCCGCCCCATAGGTCCGGTGTCCTCGGGAAAAGCACGATAATGGATGGGGTAGGTTCCATTTCCGGTGGTCGCCTTGTAGCCGGAGGCTAAAAGGCGTGACCGTAGGCAGCGAATCCACCGCCGGGGCATTCCTACGAGAAAAGTTGGCCGACTTCTGGCTCGGGTTGCGCACCGGGTTCGGTTATTCACCGGTGGTGATCGCGCTGGTGGTGATCATGCTGACCTTGATACTGCCACCGATCATCTTCCTGTTGAACTCGTCCGTGCATACCATCAAACCCGACGGGTCCTTCGACCAGTTCACCTTGCGCTTCTACAAGGAGCTGATCACCAATCCGAGGTTCTTCAACAACTTCATCAACACCACCGTCTACGCCATCGGATCGGCGGTGATCGCCATCGTTCTCGGCACCGTCCAGGCGTGGATCGTCGAGCGGACGAACACGCCGCTGAGGAAATATGTGTTCCTGGTGTCGATCATCTCCCTTGGCAT
>JAZFWG010000004.1:0-2121 GCA_036448135.1 Alphaproteobacteria bacterium | reverse complement strand
GCGTCTGGGTCCGGATCAGCCTGCTCAGCTTCGGCGGACCGGCGGGCCAGATCGCCCTGATGCACCGTGTTCTTGTTGAGGAGAAGAAGTGGATCAGCGAAAGCCGGTTCCTGCATGCGCTTAACTACTGCATGCTTCTGCCCGGGCCCGAGGCGCAGCAGTTTGCCACCTATGTCGGCTGGCTGCTTCATCGTACCGCCGGCGGTCTTGTGGCCGGCACCTTATTCGTCCTGCCCGGGGCCATTGTTATCCTGGGACTCAGCATCCTCTACGCCGGGTATCAGGACTTAAATTTCGTCCAAGCCATCTTCTTCGGCATCAAGGCGGCGGTGCTGGCCGTGGTGATCGAAGCCGTGATCCGCATCGGCAAGCGCGCCCTCAAGAACGCTTTCATGGTCTCCCTTGCCGCTGCCGCGTTCGTCGGCATTTTCTTCTTCGAAGTGCCCTTCCCCCTGGTCGTGTTGCTGGCCGGCTTGACCGGCTTCATCGGGGGACGCCTGAACCCCGACAAATTCGTCGTCATCGAGGGCCATGAACCGGATGCCGGCGACGAAACGCCTGTGGTCGATGCGGCGTTGGCGGATGGCCAGTTGGATCATACCCGCCCGTCACGAGCGAGGGCGGTCAAGGTAACGGTCGTGTGTTTGGCGCTATGGCTCGGACCGCTTGCCGTGTTGGCGGGCCTCCTCGGGTTCGGCCACGTCTATGTTCAGGAAGGCGTCTTTTTCAGCAAGATGGCCGTGGTGACATTTGGCGGCGCCTACGCGGTCCTCGCCTATGTCGCCCAGGAAGCCGTCAACAACTACGGATGGCTGGCTCCAGGCGAGATGCTCGATGGCCTGGGCATGGCCGAGACCACGCCCGGGCCGCTCATTATGGTGGTGCAGTTCGTCGGCTTCATGGGCGCATACCGGAACCCCGGCCTTCTCGATCCCATGTTGGCGGGATTCCTCGGCGCGATGATTACGACGTGGGTGACGTTCGTACCGTGCTTCCTGTGGATTTTCCTTGGTGCGCCATACATCGAGGCCCTGCGCGGCAATCGATCCCTCAGCGCCGCTCTCTCTGCCATCACGGCGGCCGTCGTCGGTGTCATCCTGAACCTGGCGGTGTGGTTTGGGCTGCACGTTGTTTTCACCACGGTTAACGAGGTTCGGGCGTTCGGGATGACGCTCCAAGTCCCCGTGTGGGAAACCGTGGACGTCGCCGCCCTCGCCCTCGCCGCGGCGGCGCTCGTCGCCATGTTGCGGTTCAAGGTCGGAATGATTCCGACACTCGCCATCAGCGCGATGCTTGGCGCAATTTATAAAATGGCCTTGATTTGACGGGTGCGGGCAGGCCGTCAATTATTGGGGGCAAATCCTAGGCCCTAAACCGGGTTCCGTTCGACGAGCTGCCGCGCAATGATGATCCGCTGCAGCTCGTTGGTGCCTTCGCCGATGGCCAGCAGCGGCGCGTCCCGGTAATAGCGCTCGATGTTGAATTCCTTGGAATAGCCGTAGGCGCCGTGAATGCGCATGGCCTCCATGGAATTTTCCACCGCCGCCTCGGTGGCGAACAGCTTCGCCATGCCGGCTTCCATGTCGCAACGCTCGCCGGTGTCGTAAGCCTGCGCCGCCTGTTCGGTCAGGAGCCAGGCGGCTTCCACCCGGGTCGCCATGTCGGCCAGCTTGATCTGGATCGCCTGGTGCTCGCTGATGGGCTTGCCGAAGGTCTTGCGGGATTGGGCGTAGGCCAAGCTTTCCTCCAGGCACACCCGGGCCAGCCCGACGCCGCGCGCCGCGACGTTGATCCGCCCCAGTTCAAGCCCGGCCAGGATTTGCTGCAGCCCCCGGCCTTCTTCCCCGCCGATCAGGTTATCGGCGGGCACATGCACGCCATCGAACCTGAGCTCGCCGGTGTCGATGCCCATGTATCCCAGCTTTTCCAGCTTGCTCGCCTTCTAGCCGGCGCTTTTTTCCACCAGCAAAAGGCTCATCCCACGGTGCGGCGGGTCGGTCTTGGGGTCGGTCTTGACCAGCACCGCCATGATGTTCCCTTCCAGCGAATTGGTGATCCACATCTTGTTGCCGTCGATCACGTAATCACCGTCCTTTAGCGTCGCCTTGGTGCGGATGGCCT
>JAZFWG010000003.1:0-7433 GCA_036448135.1 Alphaproteobacteria bacterium | reverse complement strand
GCAAGCCTTCCGGGCCTCTGGCCGTTGGCAAATGCATAATTTTAAGGCAGGCGCCGCGCTTGCAGCCTAATATTCGGGCAGACCGCCGGTGAAAACCGCGCTGACGGCGGCGTCATTGTTTCCGCCTCTTCCCTGATAAACCACGACTTTCCGCCCCATCCCCCAAGCTGGCACAATTATTGATCATCTCATCTCCCATAAAGAGGAGGCGAGTGCGTCCACATGTCCCATCGCAGCAAGGGTCCATCTTGCGGCGCCTTCCTACTTGTGGCCCTGAGGTTTGCGATTAATGGGGGAAAATATATGCCGACCATCAGACTGAAATCCATCTTCTCGCTGTTGTTACTGGCTTTTGTCGTGTTCGGAGCGCCACCGGCCCTGGCCCAAGGGGCGGCGAAGCTCAGCGGCAGCAACACCGCCTGGATCATGACGTCGACGGCGCTGGTGCTGTTCATGACGCTGCCGGGCCTGGCATTGTTCTATGGCGGTCTTGTCCGCGCCCAGAACGTGCTGTCGGCCCTGATGCACTGCTTCGCCATCTGCTGCTTGGTATCGGTGCTGTGGCTGGCGTTCGTCTACAGCCTCGCCTTCGGCGACGGCGGCGGCGCCAATGCGTGGATCGGCGGGTTGGGGAAAGCCTTCCTGTTCGGCGTCGGCACCGAGACGTTGTCGGGCACAATCCCTGAATCCGTGTTCTTCATGTTCCAGATGACCTTCGCCATCATCACCCCGGCCCTGATCGTCGGCGCCTATGTGGAACGGATCCGGTTCTCCGCCGTGATGCTGTTCACGGGCCTGTGGCTGATCCTGGTTTACGCGCCGGTCGCCCATTGGGTATGGGGCGGCGGCTGGCTCGGTGCCATGGGCGTGCAGGATTTCGCCGGCGGCCTTGTGGTTCACCTGACCTGCGGCGCATCGGCCCTGATGATCGCCAAGCTGTTGGGCCCGCGCAGGGGATTCCCCAATGAATTGCGGCGGCCCCACAATCCCGGCATGGTCATGGCGGGCGCCGCCATGCTGTGGGTGGGCTGGTACGGCTTCAACGGCGGCAGCGCCCTTGCCGCCGACGGCGCCGCCGGCATGGCCATCGCCGCAACCCACATCTCGGCGGCGACGGCGGCGTTCACCTGGATGATGATCGAATGGATCAAGGACGGCAAACCGACCATAGTCGGCATCGCCACCGGCGCCATCGCCGGGCTCGCCACCATCACCCCGGCATCGGGTTTCGTCAGCCCCGTCGGTGCCCTGTTCATTGGTGCCATCGCCGGAATCGTCTGTTATTTATCGGTCAACTTCGTCAAGGGCGTGATGAAGATCGACGATTCGCTTGACGTTCTGGCGGTCCATGGGATCGGCGGCGGCAGCGGTATTCTCCTGACCGCCATCTTCGGCGCCGCCAGTTTCGGCGGCCTCGGCCTTTCCAAGGAGACCATCCTCGGCCAGCTCTCTATCCAGGCGGTCGGCCTCGCCGCCACGCTGGTGTGGGCGGTGGTGCTGACCTTCATCATCGTCAAGGTTGTCGACGCCCTGGTCGGCCTCCGTGTTTCCGAGGAAGACGAGATCGAGGGCCTCGACATCACCACCCACGGTGAATCCGGCTACGATATCTGACCGCCTCGACGTGGAAATCCGGCGCCGTGGCCTTGGGGCTGCGGCGCCGTCCTTTTGCCTTTTTGGCCGAAAATCCCCAAAAACCATGGCTCTACGGGTTTCGAGCGCTCCCCCGTCGCCGCACTTTCCCGAGAGAGACGGGTTGTTTATGGTTTGTACCCGCTATATATGGTGAATCTAGGCTTGATTCGATCGGCGGCGACGCCGGGCGGACCCATAAGTTATTAGGATAAGACGACAAATGGCACGCTCCTACGCGAACACCGGCAAGACACCCTTCCTGCCCGCATCCTTCAGCGCTTTCGTTCGCCGCCGCCTCACCGAGATCTCCGGTGTTGCCCTGATGGCGACCGGGGCCCTGGTGGCAGTGGCGCTGATCACCTATCGGGCGAACGATCCGTCTTTCAACGTGGCGGTGAACGGGGCCCCGGCCAACTATCTCGGCCTGCTCGGCGCCGCCGGCGCCGATCTGCTGTTGCAGCTGTTCGGCCTCGCCAGCGTGTTGCCGGCCCTGGTGCTGGTCTGTTGGGGCTACCGCATCGCCGCCAAACACAAGCTAAGCCATGCCTGGCTGCGCCTGGCGCTGCTGCCCGCGGCCATGGCGGTCACCGCCCTTGCCGCCGCCGGGGCATCCATGCCTCAAGACTGGGCCCTGCCGAGCGGCGCCGGCGGCAGCCTTGGCGCCTGGGCGCTGACGGAAATCTCGGCGCTGGCGGGCCTCGCGGAGCTCGATCCCGGCTTCGTGCTAGCCGGCGCCATCGTCATCGCCACAATCCTTGTGGTTCTCGCCCTGGGGCTGAGCTGGGGCGAGTGGCTTGTGCTGGGCCATTACCTTGTTTGGCTCATGGTTGCCGGGGCACGGGGGGCAAGCTGGGCCGGGCAAACCTTTTTCCATTTGATCAACCGGGCCGCCGCACGTTCCAGCCGCGGATTGATCAACCGGCGCCAAAGGGTCGAGCCGCACTTCAGCGATGACGGTGAACCCCATTTTGATGTCCATGACCGGGGCACCGCCGCGACCCGGCCCAACACCGGCCTGGTCGCCGCCAAGACCGGCCCCATGCGTCCCGGCAAGCGGGCCCAGGCAGGGCGCCAGGCGACCCTCGATCTCATTCCCGACACCGAGCACCAGATTCCCGATCTCGATCTCCTGGAACTGCCGCCAGCGCCGGACCGGAGCTTCGAGATCACCGAGGAGGCCCTGGCGCAGAATGCCCGTATCCTCAAGAGCGTGCTCGAGGATTTCGCGGTCCGCGGCGAGATCATCAAGGTGCGGCCCGGCCCGGTGGTCACCCTGTATGAACTCGAACCGGCCCCGGGGATCAAATCATCGCGGGTGATCGGCCTCGCCGATGACATCGCCCGGTCCATGAGCGCGATATCGGTGCGCATCGCCGTGGTGCCGGGACAGAACGTGATCGGCATCGAGCTTCCCAACACCCGCCGCGAGACCGTCTATCTCAGGGAACTGTTGGCCTCGGAATCCTATGAGCGCACCGCCGCCACCTTGGCCCTGGTGCTCGGCAAGGATATCAGCGGAGCGCCGGTCATCGTCGATCTCGGGCGCATGCCCCACCTCCTGATCGCCGGCACCACCGGGTCCGGCAAATCGGTGGGCATCAACACCATGATCCTGTCCCTGCTCTACCGGCTGCCGCCCGAGGAATGCAAATTCATCATGATCGATCCCAAGATGCTGGAGCTTTCGGTCTATGACGGCATCCCGCATCTTCTAGCGCCGGTGGTGACCGAGCCGGACAAGGCGGTGGTGGCGTTGCGCTGGACGGTGCGCGAGATGGAAAACCGTTACCGCGCCATGTCCCAGCTCGGGGTGCGCAACATCACCAGCTACAACTCCCGCCTCGCCCAGGCCCGCAAGCGCGGCGAGGAACTGATGCGCACGGTGCAGACCGGGTTCGACGACGACACCGGCAAGCCGGTGTTCGAGGATCAACCCCTCGATCTCAGCCCGTTGCCTTACATCGTCGTCATCGTCGACGAGATGGCCGATCTCATGCTGTTGGCGGGCAAGGAGATCGAGACCGCGGTGCAGCGCTTGTCGCAGATGGCCCGCGCCGCCGGCATCCACATCATCATGGCGACCCAAAGGCCGTCGGTCGATGTCATCACCGGCACCATCAAGGCCAACCTGCCGACCCGCATAAGCTTCCAGGTGACGTCGAAGATCGACAGCCGCACCATTCTTGGCGAACAAGGCGCCGAACAGCTTCTCGGACAAGGCGACATGCTCTACATGGCGGGCGGCGGCCGCATCACCCGGGTCCATGGTCCCTTCGTCAGCGATGATGAAATCGAGGCGGTGGTCAACCATCTCCGCGAGCA
Source organism: Alphaproteobacteria bacterium (assembly GCA_036448135.1). GTDB lineage: Bacteria > Pseudomonadota > Alphaproteobacteria > SMXQ01 > SMXQ01 > JAZFWG01. Next base: position 3,476 of record JAZFWG010000003.1, on the reverse strand, counting down.
GGGCGAACCCACCTATATCGATGAGGTCACCGAAGCGGACGACGCCGGCCTGGCGTTGCTCGATAGCGGCGACAGCGCCGGCGACAGCCTTTACAACCAGGCCGTCGGCTTGGTGCTGCGCCAACGCAAGGCGTCGACCAGCTTCATCCAGCGCCATCTGCAGATCGGCTACAACCGGGCGGCGCGCATCATGGAACAGATGGAGACCGATGGTGTGGTCAGCCCCGCCAACCATGTCGGGCGCCGGGAAATCCTGATCCACTCCCCCGAAGAGGTGCCCCGTTGACGGCGAGGTTGACGGCGGTACTGGCGGTGGTCTGGGCGTTGGCCGGGGCCGCGGTTTGGGCTGGCCCGGCGGCCGCGGCGGTCAAATTCTCCGCCAAGGATCAAGCCGATATCGGCAAGATCGAGCGTTACATCAACAACATCGGCACCCTGAAGGCGAAATTCCTGCAGGTGGCGCCCAACGGCGAGACCAATGAGGGTCACATCTATCTGTCACGGCCGGGACGGCTTCGCGTCGAATATGCGCCGCCATCGCCCATCCTCATCATCGGCAACGGCCATTGGCTCATCTACCACGATTCCGATCTGGAACAGACCAGCTACGAGTCACTCAGCGACAATCTCGCCGGCGTTCTCGTCGCCAAGGATGTGAAGTTCAGTGGCAAGATCACCGTCACCGGCCTGAAACGGTCACGCGGCGTGATCAGGATCATGATGGTCATGACCGAGGATCCCGAGGCCGGCTCATTGACCCTGACCCTTGCCAGCGACCCCATAAAGCTGCGTCAATGGTCGGTGACCGATCCCAACGGCCAGGTCACCCAGGTCGCCCTGTTCAACCACAAATTCGGCATCAAGCTCGACGAGAAACTGTTCGAATTCACCGAGCCGCCGCGAGAGTGACGCCGCCATCCCATGGAAAGTAGGCAAGCCGATGATGCCACTTCCCCTGATCGGCATTCCGACATCGGTTCGTGTTCGCAACGACGTCTCCGTCCATTCGGTCCATGAGGACGAGATCACCGCGGCGATGGACGCGGCGGCGGGCATGCCGGTCCTCATCCCCGCCCTGGGAGGCGCGCTCGACACCGCCTCGCTGCTTGCGCGTCTCGACGGCTTGCTTGTCGCCGGCGCCATTTCCAATATCGAACCCCACCATTATGGCGACGTACCCCGGACATCAACCTCCCCGGTAGACCCCCAGCGCGATGCCACGGCGCTGCCCCTGATCCGCGATGCCATCGATGCCGGCGTGCCCCTGCTCGCCATCTGCCGCGGCATGCAGGAGCTCAACGTGGCGCTGGGCGGCAGTTTGCATCAGCAAATCCATGACCTCGACGGCAAGATGGACCACCGCTGCCCACCCGACGCCCCGGCGGCGGTGAGGTTTCAAGACGCCCATAAGGTGAGCTTTGCCGAGGGTGGCGTGCTCGCCGGCATCGCCCAGGCCGCCATCGGCACCGATCAGGCCACCGTCAACTCCCTCCATGGCCAGGGCATCGACCGGCTAGCGGTGGGGCTCGTGATCGAGGCCCGGGCGCCCGACGGCATTGTCGAGGCGGTCCGGGTCAAGGACGCCCCGGCCTTCGCCATCGGCATCCAATGGCACCCCGAATGGCAGGCCACCGAGGACAAGCTGTCGGCGGCGATATTCCGCGCCTTCGGCGACGCCGCCCGGGACCGGGCCCAGGCCCAAGGGCGGGGCGGCTAAGGCGGACGTTCGGCTTTGGAGTATCAGTTGTCCTGCTGTCCCGGCATCAATTTGGTGGTGACGTGGGTACGGTAGGGCGCACGGGCGCACAGGCGTTTGTACCAGGCCCGCACCTTGGGTAGCTCCGGGCGTTCGATCTCGAAGGCGAACCAGCGCTGCACCAGGACGCCAGGGGGGATATCGCCGATGGAAAAATCGCCCACCACATAATCGCCGTCACCGAAGCCGTCTTCGAACCTTTGCCACATGGCGGCCAACGCCGCCGCGCCCTTGTCGATGCGCGCCGCATCCCAGTCTTCACGCGGCGTACGCACGGTGGCGCGCATGACCTCGCCCGAGGGCCCCGCCAAGGCGGCGAGCTGCCAATCCATCCAGCAGTTGGCGATGGCGCGGCCTTCCACGGTTTCAGGGACCAAGCGGCCATCGCCGTATTTTTCGATGATATAGCGCAGAATGGAATTGGATTCCCACAGCACGAAATCGCCGTCCTCCAGGGTCGGGATCTGTCCGTTGGGGTTGAGCTTGAGATAGGCGGGATCCTTGTTGCCGCCGAACGTGCCGCCGATGTCGATGGGCTCGTAGTCGAGGTCGAGCTCGTCGCACAGCCAGCGCACCTTCTGGACGTTGGATGATCTCTCATGGCCCCAGATTTTCAGCATTGTTCTCGGTCCGTTATTTTTGGTGGCGATAAATTCACTGTAGACAAAGATGGGGCTGGGCGCGATGGCTTGGCGCCGCTATGTTTCGCGCAGCCTTGATTCAAAGTTTTTCCCAGTGACCGCGTCATGACCCTCCGCATCATATCCTGGAACGTCAATTCGGTGCGCCTGCGCCTCGATATCCTCCAATGGCTGATAACCGAGACCGCGCCCGACGTGATCTGCCTGCAGGAAACCAAGGTCCAGGACGGCGATTTCCCGCGCCAGGCCATTGCCGAATTGGGGTTCGATCACATCCACATCCAAGGCATGAAGAGCTACAACGGCGTCGCCATCCTTGCCCGGGTGCCCTTCGCCGAGACCGGCAGCCAAAACTGGTGCGGCCGCGACGATTGCCGCCATATCTTCGTCCGCCTCAAGGGCGGCATCGAACTCCACAATCTCTACGTTCCCGCCGGCGGCGATATCCCCGACCCCGACGCCAACCCGAAATTCGCCCACAAGCTTCAATTCCTCGAGGATCTCACCGGCTGGTTCGCGGCCCAAGGGGACAAGAGGCGCCGGTCAGTCCTGGTCGGGGATCTCAATATCGCGCCCCTGGAAACCGACGTCTGGTCCCACAAGCAGCTGCTCAAGATCGTCAGCCACACGCCGGTGGAAGTGGAGTTGCTGAACCGTCTGCAGAAATCCCTCGATTGGGTCGACGCGGTGCGCCACTTCATTCCCCCCGACCAGCGCCTCTATTCCTGGTGGAGCTACCGCGCCAAGGACTGGCGGGCCTCGAACCGGGGCCGGCGCTTAGACCATATCTGGGTAACGCCAGCGCTGCGGAGCCGACTTAAGGACGCCAATATCATCACCGAGGCCCGCGACTGGTCCCCAACCTCGGACCACGCGCCGGTGGTCGTCACCCTATGACCAAATGGATTATTGCCCGGGCTCGCCAAACATCATGGTGATGTTGATGCGCCGGTTGTCATAGCCGTCCTTGAAATTGAGCGCGTCGGTCTTGTGGACCACATCCGAGTTGAAGATGGCGCCGCGATTGCAGCGATAGGGCAGCTTGAACGAGCGTGCGCCGGCTTCATCGACGACGCGTT
>JAZFWG010000002.1:0-2538 GCA_036448135.1 Alphaproteobacteria bacterium | reverse complement strand
AAGACATCCCGTCCGTCGAGGCACTCGAACAAGCGGGTGGCCAGGTGAACAACGATCCCGAGCCGCGCCTCCTGCTCGACGACATGTTCTACCTGAGCGGCGAGATTCCGCGGACGACATCCTATGAGAAGGGTTTGCCAGCTCAGGTGAGGCGTAGTGCCGCGGATATGGATTGGGAACCCGACCCCTGGGTGACGGACGAGCGCTATCTGGCGGTCAACGTGCGCGACAAGGGAATCATGGTTCTCACGGCCTGTTCTCATGCCGGTCTCATCAACGTCTTGAGGGATGCACGGGACACCTTTGCGCCGACACCGCTTTTCGGCGTGATGGGCGGATTTCATTTGGCGGGAAAGACCTTCGAGGCGATCATTCCGGAGACGGTGCGCGACCTTGAGGAGTTTGGCCTCAAGGTCATCGTGCCCGGTCATTGCACTGGATGGCGTGCTGTGCATCACATGGTCAACACCTTCGGAGAATCAGTCGTCCTACCGTCCGCCGTTGGGCGCCGCCATATGTATTGACGGCACCATCTCCACCCTATTCTGGGTAGATCCACTTGTTTGGAGTGGGTCAGAAGCGGCCATTCATGCTTACCGTTCAATATCCCCTGACCCTGGTGTCGGCCCGCTTGACGGCGGCCAGGCTAGTCCTATACGGCTCTTATGAAAGCGCGTGGAAACGCCGCTCATGAACGCGATTACGCATCTTCCCCGGCGCTTGTCACAGACCGTCACACTCTGGTCGCAGGAGGCTCGCGCCACGGTGTCGCTTGCGGTGCCGCTGGTGCTCATCGCGCTGGCGTGGGTGGCTATGGTTACGACGGACAGGGTGATGATGGGCTGGCTGGGGCCGGAGTCCTTGGCCGCCGGCTCACTGGCCGGGCAATTCTTTCTTTTCTTCGAGTACTTCGCGATCGGCGTGCTCGGCGCGGTCGCGCCCATCCTATCTCAGCATTTGGGTGCCCGCCGTTATCGCATGGTCCGGCGCACCGTTCGGCAAGGGTTTTGGGTAGCGGTGATTTTGGCGTTTCCCTGCATGGCCATGATTTGGCACGCCCAGGCCATCCTTGTGCTCCTAGGGCAAGACCCCGATCTGGCCTCTGCCGGCCAGTCTTACGTCCGTTTTATGGTCTTAGGCTTCCTCCCCGGACTATGGCTCGTGGTGCTGAGCGCGTTCCTGGCGGCCCATACCCGGCCACGTGCGACACTGGTCGTCACGGTTTTGGGGATCGGCATCAATGCGCTCGCCGACTACGCGCTCATGTTCGGCCATTTCGGCTTCCCACGGCTGGGACTGATCGGCGCCGGCGTCGCCAGTGCGGCCGTCAGTACCTTCATGTTCCTGGCGTTGCTGAGCTTCGTGCTGATCGATCGGCGTCTGCGCCGCTATCGGCTGCTCGGCCGCTTTTGGCGCGCGGACTGGTCACAGCTCTACGAAATCGTCCGGCTCGGCCTTCCCATAGCCGTGGCGCACCTGGCCGAGGTAGGCATGTTCCTCGCATCAACTCTACTCATGGGTCTGATCGGAACCGCCGCATTGGCGGCCCATGCCATCGCCAATCAATGCGCTGTCATCGTTTACATGGTGCCGTATGGCATAGCCCAGGCGGCGACCGTGCGGGTTGGGCGCGCCGTGGGCGCGGGCACCCACCAGGCCGCGGCCCGGGCGGGCTGGGCTGCAGTGGCACTGGGGATCGGTTTCGCATTCCTGCCGGCAGCGGCGTTCTGGTTCCTCGGCGGCGCTATCGTCGATCTCTTTCTCGATACGGCGCGGCCCGAGAACAGGGTGGCCATCGATCTCGCCGTTTCGTTCCTCGCCATAGCTGCCCTACTTCAGTTCGCCGATGGCACCCAGTGCACTGCTTTCGGCGCTTTGCGGGGCCTCAAGGACACGCGTGGACCGATGCTGATCGCGCTTGCCGGCTATTGGGGCTTGGGGTTGATGTCGGCTGCTGTGTTTGGCGTCTATCTGGGTTTCGGCGGCCAAGCCATCTGGATCAGCTTGGCTGTGGCCCTGTCTGTGGTTGGCGCCCTTCTTGTTCGGCGCTTCTCGACTCGGTCTCTTCGCTTAATCAATGCGACGCACCATTCCACGTAACCTAGCCGGGGGAAGGAGCGACCCGCGCGAATCAGGCATGATTCGCAAAAAAAAGGCCGACGATCCGGGCGTTGTTTCGACAGAATTTCAAGCTGAAACACTACCGGACTTTCGGTCGCCTCAGCTCGTGGTCTTGCGGCGCTCGGCGACTGCCTTGGGCAGGAGCAGGTAGAACCGCGCTTTCTGCTTCATGCGTCCGGCCTGTTCCAAGGCGGCTTCGCCCGAGCCCCAGTAGAAGTCGCCCCTGAGCGGTCCCTTGATGGCCCCGCCGATGTCCTGGGCCACCACCAGGCGGCGTAGCGGCTCGGTCGTGGCCGGCCAGGTGGTGTCGAGGAAGAGCGGCACGCCGAGCGGCAGGAAGGCCGGGTCGACCGCCAGGCTGCGCCCGGGCGTGAGCGCCACGCCCTGGGCGCCGATCGGGCCCTCGCCCTCGATCCA
>JAZFWG010000001.1:0-6961 GCA_036448135.1 Alphaproteobacteria bacterium | reverse complement strand
GCATTGCAAGGGCGAAGAGCCCAACGGCCAGGTGCTGATACGCGAAACCTATCAGATGTTGCAAAAGTCCGGTTATCGTCCCGCCTGATAGGTGGTCACCGCCGCAGCGGTTGCCGATACAGCTAAGATTGGTCTGATCTACAATATGGGGCGGCTCACCGTTAGACTTGAAGGTCCGCGTCCCCGGCGGGATCATGGTTTGCGATTGGCGGGCGTGGACGGCTAGAACGTCGCCAACATCCACGCCATCGATGTCATCGAAAAGCTCGGGGCCGAGCCCGACCGCCCGGTGGTGACGTCGAACCAGGTGGCGCCGTGGCACGCCCTGCGCACCGCCGGCATCATGGATGGGCCGCCTCGGGCAACCCACAACCCTCGCCGTGTGAGGGGGTAAAGAAGGTAGAAATCGCCAAGGGATATGGTGCCGCCGGGAGGAATCGAACCTCCGGCCCCGCCCTTACCAAGGGCGTGCTCTACCCCTGAGCTACGGCGGCACTGCCAGGCCACCATGCCACAGCGCCATCTGCCGCGCAACGTGGCGCGCCATGTGCGCTTCTAGGTGCATCGCGGGGCAAGACCATGTAGATTTTCCCCTCCATGAGTGACCAACAAAAGCCACCTACAGCAAATTCCAAGCAGCCCGCCGCGCCACCGGCGAAGCTGGCGGCGCGCCGCCGCCGCCAGGCCGCGGCGCTGCGCGAAAATCTCGCCAAGCGCCACCGCCAACGCCAGGGCGGTGCGGACGCACGGCCCACCCCAGGAACACCGACCGCGGCCGGGCCGCAACCGGGCAAGGGTGACGGGGGCGGCGATGGATAGGATCCGCATCCGTGGCGGCAACCGGCTCACCGGTGCCATCCCGATCAGCGGCGCCAAGAACGCGGCCCTGCCCTTGATGGCGGCGAGCCTGTTGACCGAGGGCACCTTGAGCCTCGCCAATCTCCCCCATCTCGCCGACATCACCATCCTCGCCAATGTGTTGGCCGAGTTGGGGGTCGACATCCGCATGGAGGGCGATGACGCTCGTGGCGGCCATGCCGGCCGGGTGCTGGCGCTCCAGGCCCGCGACATCACCAGCACCACCGCCCCCTATGATCTGGTCCGCACCATGCGCGCCTCGGTCCTGGTGCTGGGGCCGTTGTTGGCCCGTGCCGGGCGCGCCCGGGTGTCGATGCCCGGCGGCTGCGCCATCGGCAACCGCCCGGTCGATCTCCACCTCAAGGGCCTTGCCCAGCTCGGCGCCGAGATCGAGCTAACCGAGGGCTATATCAACGCCGCCGCGCCCCAGGGGCTGACCGGCGCCCATATCGTCTTTCCCACCGTGTCGGTGGGGGCGACCGAGAATCTGATGATGGCGGCGAGCTTGGCCCGGGGCGAGACCGTGCTGGTCAACGCCGCCCGCGAGCCCGAGATCGGCGATCTCGCCAAATGCCTGGTGGCCATGGGCGCCGACATCACCGGCATCGGCACCGATACCCTGACCATCCACGGCGCGGAAAGCCTCAGCGGCGCCTTCCACCAAGTCGTGCCCGACCGCATCGAGACCGGCACCTACGCCATGGCCGCGGCGATTACCGGCGGCGAGGTGATGCTCGTCAATGGCCGGGCCGACCAGATGGAAACCGTACTGGAAAAATTGACCGAGGCCGGGATCAAGGTGACGCCGGGCCCGGACGGCATAACCGTTAGCCCCGGCAATAAACCCTTTGGCGGCATCGATGTCATGACCGAGCCCTTCCCCGGCTTTCCCACCGATCTGCAGGCCCAGATCATGGCCCTGATGTCGGTGGCCTCCGGCGCCTCGATGATCACCGAGACCATCTTCGAGAACCGCTTCATGCATGTGCCCGAGCTCGCCCGCATGGGCGCCGACATCACCGTGCACGGGGCCTCGGCCATGGTGCGCGGGGTCTCCGGCCTGGTCGGCGCCGAGGTCATGGCCACCGACCTCAGGGCGTCGGTGTCGCTTGTCCTCGCCGGCCTGGTGGCCGACGGTGAGACCGTGATCAACCGGGTCTATCATCTCGACCGCGGCTATGAGCGCCTAGAGGACAAGCTTTTCGCCTGCGGCGCCGATATCGAACGGATCGAGGCCCGCTAATCGAGGTCAATGATGGTGCAAAAACTCAAACTCCGCGCCGTGGATGATGAGGACATGAAGATCCTGTCGACCTGCCTGCAGGATGCCCTGGTGCCGGTGGGCGACATGGAATACTTCCCCGACGATGGCCGTTTCGTCCTGGTCGCCAGCCGCTTCTGCTGGGAGCAGCCGGCGGAATCCCTCGATCCCGGCGATGAGTTCTATGAGCGCATCCACTGCGCGCTTTCATTCAACGGGGTCAAGAAGGTCCACCGCCGGGGCATTTCCCGCCGCGATCCGGCCCAACTGCTCGAGCTTCTGTCCCTCAGCGTCAAGGACGGCGCCGTCGAGCTGGTATTCGCCGGAGGCGCCGCGCTCCGCCTCGAAGTCGACGCGCTGAGCTGCCAGATCGAGGATTTCGGCGAGCCCTGGCCGACGCGCTGGCGGCCCCGTCACGTCATCGACAATTAGGGCTGGAAGCGGCCGGGCGGAACCGTTACATATCCCCGGCTTCAACCACCCGGGTCAAAAGGTGAACATCTTGGCTTCCAACCAGCCCCTGGTCATGGCCTTGCCCAAAGGCCGTATCCTCGACGAGCTTCGGCCGTTGCTGGCACGCGCCGGTATTGAACCGGAAGCCGCGTTCGACGACCCCGAAAGCCGGGCGCTGCGCTTCGCCACCAACCGGGACGATCTCGAGCTGATCTCGGTCAGGAGCTTCGATGTCGCCACCATCGTCGCCTTCGGCGGCGCCGAGCTTGGCATCGCCGGTGCCGACGTGGTGATGGAGTTCGATTACCCGGAAATCTATGCGCCGGTGGATCTCGGCATCGGCCGCTGCCGCATGGTGGTGGCGGAGCCCGCCGACATGGTCGCCAGCGACGACCCCAGGCGCTGGTCTCATATCCGCATCGCCACCAAATATCCCGGCATCACGCGCCGCCACTTCGCCGCCCGTGGCGTCCAGGCCGAATGCATCACACTGTCCGGGTCGATGGAATTGGCGCCGTCGCTCGGGCTGTGCCGGCGCATCGTCGATCTGGTGTCCACCGGCAACACGCTCAAGGCCAACGGCCTGGTCGAGGTCGAGCAGATTTGCGAGATTACATCGCGTCTCGTGGTCAACCGCACCGCGTTGAAGACCCGGCCCGACGAGGTCACCGAATGGGTCGAGCGCCTCGATGGGGCGGTCAATGGCGCGTAGACTTTCCACCCTCGATGAGGGCTTCAAAGCCGCCTTCGACGAACTGGTGAACGCCACCCGCGGCACCGCTGAAGATGTGGACCGGGCCGTGGCCGACATCCTTGCCGCCGTCAAGGCCCGGGGCGACGACGCCGTCATCGAATATTCCTTGAGGTTCGACGGCGCCACGCTCGCACCCCAAACCATGGCGGTGCCGGCGGCGGAGGTGGCCGCGGCGCGAGGCGCCTGTGACGCCCAGACGCTCGCGGCGCTCGATTTCGCCGCGCGGCGCATCGAGGATTATCACCGCCGCCAAATGCCCGAGGACACGTCGTATGACGACACCACCGGCCTTCGCCTCATCACCCGGTGGCGGCCGATCGACGCCGTCGGCGTCTATGTGCCCGGCGGCACCGCGGCCTATCCGTCTTCGGTGTTGATGACGGCGTTGCCGGCGCGCATCGCAGGCGTCGGGCGTATCGTCATGACGGTGCCGGCGCCGGCGGGCAAGATCCCGCCCCTGGTGTTGGCGGCGGCCGAGCGCGCCGGTGTCGAAGAGATCTACCGCATAGGCGGCGCCCAGGCCATCGCCGCGCTCGCCTATGGCACCGCCACCATCGCCCCGGTGGACAAGATCGTCGGTCCCGGCAACGCCTATGTCGCCGCCGCCAAGCGCCAGGTGTTCGGCACCGTCGGCATCGACACCATCGCCGGCCCTTCCGAGGTCCTGATCCTCGCCGATGGCGACAACGATCCCGCCTGGATCGCCATCGATTTGTTGGCCCAGGCCGAGCACGACCCATGCGCCCAGGCCATCCTCATCACCGATGATGGCGCTTTTGCCGACCGTGTCGTCGCCGCCGTCGAGGGCCACCTCGAGACCCTGGAGCGCGCCAACACCGCGGGCAAAAGCTGGCAAGATTTCGGCGCCGTCATCATCGTCGAGGAGCTGTCCGCGGCCGTGCCGTTGATCAACGCCCTGGCGCCGGAACATTTGGAGCTCGCGATCGATGACGCCGAGGCGCTGGCCGACAAGGTCAGCAACGCCGGCGCCATCTTCCTCGGCCGCAATGCGCCCGAGGCCATAGGCGATTATGTCGCCGGGCCCAACCACGTGCTGCCGACGTCCCGCAGCGCGCGGTTTTCCTCGGGCCTCGGGGTTCACGATTTCCTCAAGCGAACCGCGGTGATGCGCTGCGATGCCGCCGCCCTCGCCGAGATCGGACCCGCGGCGGTGCGCCTGGCCGAGGCCGAGGGCCTCGGCGCCCATGCGCTCTCGGTGGCGATCCGGCTTAACATTCCCCGCAAGGGATGAATAAGGTCACGCGGTTGCGAAAACACTTGACCAACGGCCGTGGTGGCCCCATTTTCGCCTCTGTTTCAAACGATTAGTGTAGAGGGTATGGCCAAGGAAGAATTGCTGGAGTTCAGCGGGACGGTGACCGAGCTGTTGCCCAACGCCATGTTTCGCGTCAAGCTCGACAACGACCACGAGATTCTCGCCCACACCGCGGGCAAGATGCGCAAGCACCGCATCCGCGTGCTCGCCGGCGACCGGGTCAATGTCGAAATGACCCCTTATGATCTGACCAAGGGTCGGATTACTTTCCGTTTCAAATAATCCAGGGCCCCATGGGGGACTCATCCACTTTAGATCGGCTGGTGTTGGCATCGGCGTCGGCGCGCCGCCTTGAACTGCTGCGCCAGATCGGCATCGAGCCTGATGCCATAGATCCCGCCGAAATCGACGAGACCCCGAGGCTCAAGGAAACGCCGCGTCAATATGCGCTGCGCCTCGCCGAAGCCAAGGCGGCGGCGGTGGCCTCCAACCATCCCGGCGCCTGGGTGCTGGGCGCCGATACCACCGTCGCCTGTGGCCGGCGCATCCTGCCCAAGGCCACTGACGAGGCCGCGGCACGGGGTTGCCTCGAGTTGCTCGCGGGCCGCCGCCACCGGGTCCATGGCGGCATTTGTGTTATCGATCCCAAGGGCGGGCGCCACAGCCGCCTCGTCACCACCATGGTTACCTTCAAGCGCCTGGACGCCGACGAGATCGCCCGCTATCTCGCCACCTTTGAGTGGCGCGGCAAGGCCGGCGCCTACGCCATTCAGGGCCGGGCCGCGGTCTTCGTCCGCGCCATCAACGGGTCTTATTCCAACGTCGTCGGGCTGGCCTTGTTCGAGACCCACGCCTTGCTCCAAGGGCTCGGCTATCGAAGTGATCGCGATTGCGCTATAGCGCCGGGAGAGTGCGTATGATCGACGAAATCCTCTGTAGCGTGGGACCGGGTGAGATCCGCGTCGCCCTGATGGAAGGCGGGCGGCTCGTCGAGTTCGCGGTCGAACGCGCGGCGGAGCGCGACATCGTCGGCAATATCTATCTCGGCCGGGTTCAGAGCGTGGTGCCTTCGATCAATGCCGCCTTCGTCGATATCGCCATCGGCCGGGACGGCTTTTTGCCTCTCGAGGGGCGGCGACGCGGCCAGGCCCCCGATGCCGCCACCGGCGCGCCGCAGGTGAACGAGGGCGCAGCCATTCTGGTTCAGGTGGACAAGGCGGCCCAGGGCGACAAGGGGGCGGCCCTCACCCTGGCGCCGACCCTGGCCGGGCACGCCCTGGTCTTCGTCCCCGGAGGAGAAGGGGTCAATATCTCGCGGCGCATCGGTGACGAGACCGCCCGCAACCGGATCGCCGCCACGGTCGAAGCGGTGGTGGCAGAGATGATGGCCGCCGATCACACCATCGCCGGTGGCTACATCGTGCGTACCGCCGCGATGGAGACAGATCAGGCCGCCTTCGCCGCCGAGGCCCGGGAGCTTGCGGCAAAGTGGGAAAATATCCAGGCCCGGGTCAAGCTCGCCGAGGCGCCGGCGCTGGTCCATGCCGAGCCCGATTTATTTACCCGGGTGCTCAGGGACCACGGCGGTGACGCCATCCGCCGGATCAAAGCCGATGACACAGCACCCATCGCCCAGGCCCAAGACCATTTCCACGGCGCCGCCACGGCGCCGATGATCGAGCACTATATGGGCGAAGAGCCCTTATTCGAGAGCGCCGGGGTTGAAGACGAGCTCGAGACCGCGCTTGGCCCCCGGGTCAGCCTCCCCGGCGGCGGCGCCATCGTCATCGAGGCCACCGAGGCGCTTTGCGCCATCGACGTCAATTCCGCCCGCCATGGCGGCGGCAACCCCGATGGCGTCGCGCTCGAGGTCAATCTCGAGGCCGCAAAGGAGATTGCCCGCCAGGTGCGGCTGCGCAACATCGCCGGCCTCATCGTCATCGATTTCATCCATATGAAGGACGCCGGGCACTTAGACCGGGTGCATGGGGAATTGGCCACGGCGCTCAACGGCGATGCGGCGCTGGCCCGTCTCGGCGGCTTCACCGAGCTTGGCCTGGTCGAGTTGGCCCGCCGCCGCCGGGGCGTGCCCTTGGCCCAGCTGTTCATGGTCACCTGCGAGGCTTGCGAAGGCGAAGGGCTGGAGCCGGCGCCGGGTGCGGTGGCTTACCATGCCCTGGCGGAGCTCGCCCGCGAGGCCACCCATCATCCCGGCGCCAACGCCACCGTGGTTGCCGTGCCCGAGGTCACCGCTGTACTGCGCGCGGACGCCGCCGGCGCCGTCGATGCCCTTGCCAATACCATCGGCGCCAAGGTCACGTTCAAGGACGCGCCGGAGCGCGCCATCGATGATTTCGAC